>CALMSP010000197.1 GCA_937872405.1 uncultured Saprospiraceae bacterium
TTGTATCATAAAGTAATATTTCCGCCCCCCGAAGTTGAGGAAGAGGAGGCAGATTGATATACTTATTTACAGAATCTTCAGGATTTTGTAAATGAATGGTGAATCATCTAAACGTTGATAGTCTTAAATACCCTGACGCGATTATATTTTTAAATATAAGTTGCTGGTTATCAGTGAGTTAATGCCCAGTTGTTTAGAGTATCCAAGATTTATCAATAAAATATCAATCGGCGCGTCGCAACCATATTGCCCGATCGGAATCGAACAAAATACATGCCTGGTGCTTCAGCGCTGCTTCGTTGTAATGGGAAAAACTGCTCGCCCGCAGGCAGATTGCCGGTGAAAATGGTGCGCACGGCACGGCCTAATTGGTCAAAAATGATCAACTCTGCCGAATTGCTTGCCTGTGGCAAATCAAGCCATATTTGCGCATTACCAGAAGTAGCAGTAGGCACAACGCGGAAACGATTACCTAAAATATCCGTAGCAGGTACCGAGGATACCTGTTCTGCTTGGATTTCCGCCGTAGCGTTGGCGTTTTCAAATTCAAAGCGCGTGCCAGTACGCCGCCACAGGGCAACAACGATTTCAATGTTGTTCAGATCGTAGCGATTATTCCATTTCACAGCAATATCACGTTCAAATTCGGCATCTTCTGGTATGGAGCCGCCTGCCAGCAGGGTACCATAAGCATTGCCACCCAACGACTCGCGCAGCACATTTCGGTGCTTTTCGTTACTGCTGCGGGCAGCTTGCTGTTCCGTCACCTCGCGCTCCAACAGCAGAATAGAAAGATGATACATCCCTTCCGTAGTGCGGAAAAAGCGTGTATTGGTGCGTACTTTGAGCGTATCCGTAGTGGGATTGTACGTCACCTGCAAGGCTGTTTGCATCGCTGGATTGAATTCGGACACCCGATTCACGCGTGCCGTGACGGTGTCGCGAATCGCATTGTTGCTACCCGTTACTTTCACTACATTATGAAAAAATTCTGGCTGATAAATCACAGAAGGAAAATTGTTGAGTAACTCCACGGCCGTAGCACTATATAAACGACTTGAGGGCGAGATATGCGCTGCCAATACCACCGCTTTATCCGAAAGGCTTTCTACAAAATATTTTTGTACATCCCAAGGCTGCCCACCGCAGATCGGACACCAAGTAGCGGTATGCTTCACCACCAGCGAGCGCTGCGTGGATGGCACAGCCAAATCTTGCGCCGATAATTCGAGCAACAGAAAAAGGGTAGCTGACAGTGTAAAAATGAATCTTTTCATAGTGTGATAATTTATAGTTGTTGGAAATGGATAACCCAGTAAGCACGAGTGTCTGGGCTTATTTTGAAGCGCTCATCAGCACGCATGCCCAATACCCAGCAGATAGCTTGACCAGAAGTCAATAACCATATGCGGCTTTTTTCCGTAAGGGGTAGCTTCTGATTAATGAAAAAACGATGCAACTTTTGCCGTTTGCCATCCAAACCTAAAGGGTAGAAATAATCGCCCGGTTGCCAGTGCCGGAGCATCAGGGGGAAATGCAATGTTTCGGCATCCAAATATACGACAAAAGGATCAGGATTCAAATACGCCGGACGACCAGTTTTGTATTCAAATGTCAGTTTTCCGACAGGTAGTAACAATTCTTCCACATCCGAATGGATGATAAACTGCTCTTTTTCGGTGATGTAAGCCTTTTTTTCAATGATGAAAAACGAGCGATCTACCAGTAATATATACGACTGCGCTTGGAATGTGGCTCCGGTTCTGGCCTGCAATGCCTGAGTGAGTTGATCCGCGCTGAAGCCCATCGGATGCAACCATTCATACAACAACGTAGCTGCCGCCGGGTATTGTTGCAATTGCTGTCGGTCTATGCGCCAGCCATTTGCCGTCTCTTGAAGCACCGCCCGCCGAATCTGCTTCAATGCCCATTCGTAGAGTTGCAAAGCATCGCCAAGGTACTGAAAATTGGCAGCCGCCGTTTGCTCCAGCGCTGTATTTAACTGCTTCAACACAGGCACTACCTGATGCCGAATGGCATTGCGTGCATATTTGTCTTCGGCGTTGGAGGCATCTTCGCGGTAGGCGCAGCCCCAGGTTTCGGCGAGTTGCGCCAGTTCTGCTTTGGTAGCAAATAGTAGCGGACGAATTATACAGCCATTGCGCATGGGTAATCCCTGCAAGCCCCTAATTCCAGCACCTTTTGTAAAATTATACAAAAAAGTTTCTATGGCGTCATTCTGATGGTGAGCTGTTGCAATATTCTGATAATCAATGAGTTGACGAATATTTTCTAACCAATTGTAGCGCAGTTCACGGGCCGCCATTTGAATGGACATGTTGTGCCTTTCGGCAAATACCTGCGTATCGAAAGCTGTGCTAAAGCAAGGAATGCCCAATTTGCGGGCCAATTCAACAACAAAAAGGGCATCTGCATCAGAAGCCGCGCCGCGAAGCTGAAAATTGCAGTGCGCTATAGCAATATGCCATCCAGCGCGTTGAAAAAGATGTGCCATAACCACTGAATCCAAGCCCCCACTAACTGCCAACAAAATGCGTGCATCTTTGCTGAAAAGCTGATTTTTGTTGATAAATGCTTGGAATCGAGTGATAAAATCTGACATATTTGCAGGTTTTCTAATCAAACCCGAATATGCGCTCCATAGTTCCGGCGGATCAAGTCCTGCGTGGGCCCGAGCGGCCAGAATACCTCGAAAGTAGTGCCCTGCGTGCGTCGAGCACCCAGTGCGTTGGCATACCAAGCGGCACGTTCGTAGGTTTGGCGATCTTCCAAAAGCCCAAAGGCTAAGCCTCCGGCAAAGGAATCGCCGCAGCCCGTTGTATCAATTACTTCTTCAACCCGAACAGAAGGAATAAACAGGGCTTGCAGCCTATCCGCTTGTCGGGTGTACAACATGCAGCCCCGCGCATCGAGGGTGATGTACAAGGCCTTAACCCCTTGCTGTAGCACATGATCGGCAAATGCTGCCATGGCGTCTTCCGACAATTCTTGGTGCTCTTTGTCCAATTCGTCTAAATTATACTCTGCTTTAAACCACGAGCAGCCCGCCTCTTCAATGTTCATTTTCAATACATCAATGTAAGGCAGCCAAAGGTCGCGTTCTACCCAGAATCGCCGCAGGCGGTCGCCAGTGGTCGTCACAGTGGTAGTTGGGCCGTGGGCATCAAATAGGATTACAGCGTCGGGTTTTGCCTGTGCCTTGATGTATTGCAAGGTTTGCAGGGGCACTTCATAATCCGAAATCGGAACACAGACGAAGGCATCATAATCGAGAAAAGGCTGTACATCTGCGGGCGCAATGGGTGGCATGAAGCCGGTTTGCTTTTCTATGCGATTATTCTGGTCGAGGAAACGCAGGCGTACTACATCACCTTGATTGTGATAGGTATAGATACCGCTCAGATCAATATTCGCATAAGCCCCCAGCAGTTGGCGAATGCCGGGTTCGTCTTGCTGAGTCGTGTGGGTAATCGGCGTCACAATGCCCTTTCCTTCCAGCAATCTGGCCAAGCCAATGGTAGGGTGTGTCACGCAGCCATATTTTTCAATAACCTGGCCTCGGCTGGTCGTAATATGATCGCGCGGGATGGGCCCCAGTATAGCAATTTTGTATGGATTCATAGGCGTTTTAGCTAAATTACGCCGTCAATATAATGAAAATGCCGCAAGGGTGTGCCGCTCGCTGTACGGAAAAATAATCGGAGCCATTGTTTACTGGCTTTTCCAAGTGGTAATTGGCACGTCTTTCACCACAAATTGCAGCGTTTCCTTCACGCGCTCTTCCATTAATATCATTTTGCCTTTCAGCAAATTTTCCAGCACAT
>CALMSP010000198.1 GCA_937872405.1 uncultured Saprospiraceae bacterium
CCGCGAGTTGCTTGCGGGTCTTCACGCCTTGCAAGAAGCGTTCGGGGATAACAGGAAAGTGTGTCATGACTTATGTATTTTGGGTATTTATGAACATATTTTTCAACAACTTTCGCTCGCACGGGTTCACAAATTGATTTATTTTTTTTACATAAAATATGGCGCAAAACTTTCATGTCCAAATAAAAATCCGGCTACAAACTATTACTTTGCAACCGGATTTCGTATATTTTGATAAAATGCAAAATCCCTAATACCAAACCTTTATTATATGGGTATCGTTTTCTTCGGTAATATTAGAAACAAGTTTTGTGCAACCTTGTAACCAGATTGCGAAAGCATGATAGGGCTGCTAAAAGTATTATACCATTTTCAATAAATAAAAATGGATTCGTTTTTCTTACAAGAATATAATAAACTGATTATCATCATTACATCACCACATCACTTTTAAAATGGCATTACAGCGCATACCGATAGGCAATTAGTGCTTCCAGACCTACCCCCCGATAATTGCCGAAAGTACCGATGTTGTATGTGCTAAGCACCCCGATACGCCAAAAGCTACCTTTGGCAAAGCTGCTGGGCGAAATCATACCCACTTGCAAACCAAGCGTTTGGGTGGTAGAATAGGTCAGTGCCGTCCAGAAGGCTTCCGGTTTTTCTACCTTGATATTAAGATTTAAATCGGTGATATTGGGCTGACTGTAGTTTGCCCACGCGGATGGCTCGATGTATAAATTAGGTTTTACCATGCGAAAGCCAATCAGGAAGTTGCCATGCAAGGCCCGCCGCCAGTTGGCGAAGCGGTTGCTCTCCGGGATGACCAACTTAGCTGGTAGCATTTGATGCAAGGCCCCCCCGAAGAAAAAGGCATTCTCTTGGTCAAAGCGTTTGCGGCGCGCTCCTGCAAAAGTCGTGTAGAAAAATCCAACCCCCGCGTTGAAATCCAGCGCGCTATTTTCACCTACCGGCAGTAGGTTATCATCGGGGTCATTAACAATAATGTTGAGGGCATCCACAAAGTATTGGCTGGCATTCACCAACACACCGATGGTTCCTTGGTCTCTCGGGCGAATACCAAGCTGAAATTTATATGCATAAGTAGCTGCTAATGAGGTGTATTTGAGCGGTTGAATTCGATCGTGGGTAAAAACGCCGCCAAGACTCATGTTCTCATCTTGAAATGGGTACTGGGCTGTAAGCAATGCGGTGCTGGGTGCATTTTCAAAGCCTAACCATTGCTGGCGATAGCTGGCGGAAACCTCCCAGTAGTCGTACAAGGCGGTCATAGCCGGATTCCATACGAACCCCAGTTCGCTGAAAGGGCTGCGGTCAGCCAATTGCTGGGCCAAGGTAGTTTGTGCAAAAAGCAAAAGCCAGAGTAAGCAATAACGCATGAATCAGGTTGTTTTTGAGATGATGATAAAACAGCTAATCCCTAAGAATAGTAAGGGTTTGCTTCACATCGCCGTTTCGAAACGACAGCACGTAGAAATAATTGCCTGCGGGTAGGGGTTTGCCTTTGTACGTACCATCAAAGCGTTCGGTATCTTTTTGATAATTGAGTTTATCGTACACGACTTGCCCCCAGCGGTTGTACACGCGCAAAGTGTTGATGCCATATTTTTCAATGCCTTTGAACTCCAGCCGATCATTTTTGCCATCGCCATTGGGGGTAATAAGATTAACAGCCATGATATCGAGTGGATTGTTGGCTACTTGTACGATTACAGTGTCCAATTTTGAGCAGCCATTAGCGTCGGTTATCATCACAAAATAGGCGGTACTATCGGTTGGCGCTACCGTTGGATTGGGAATGCGACTATTACTCACCGGAAAGCGCGAGACAAACCAAAAATACTCAACTCCACCAGTGGCAAAGAGTTGCAGTTCCTCACCAGGGCCAATGCAGGTATCCGGGCCGGCGGTTGTAACCATTTCAATGACACGGATTTCAATAGTGGCGCGACCTTCCGTGCAGCCGTTGGACACATTCACCTCAAAAATGCTGTTGCGAGTGGGTTTGGCAATCGGATTAGCGATATTAGTGGCACTAAGCGTACCCGCGGGGCCAGTCCAAGTAAAAATATCCCCTCCGGTGGCAGTCAGCCGAATTGAATCTCCAAGACAAATGGTCGTGCGCTCCGCTTGAATATTCACCTGCACTTCTGCACCACTCAACACCTGGATGCTCCCGAAAGCAGAACACCCCTGCGCATTAGTTACCGTTACACTATACGTTCCGGGCATGGCCACATTGATCGTGCGGGCCGTTGCGCCCGTTGACCACCGATAGCTTGCGTGCGTACCCGCGTCGAGAAGTACACTCTCACCAGTACAAAGATATACAAGTGTATCTAATTGTAAATCAGGTGCATCGGCAGATGGAACAACAAAAGGCGTGCTACTTTCGCAACCTAAACTGTCGCGCAACGTGAGGGTGTAATTACCTGCTGCCAGCATGTTAAAGGTACTTTGGGGTACAAAACCTGCGCCAATATTGTAGCGATAAGGCGGACGCCCTCCGGAGGCTTGTACGCGCAGCATACCTGTGGCTTGCGTACAGGCTGATTCCTGTACCACCAGGCTGTCAATGGCAAGCGCCATGGCTGGCTGCGTGACTTGCACGGTTGTATCCAATATAGATGCGCCGTCGCCCAGTAGTACTTGTAAACGATAGTCGCCAGCGGTAAGTCCTGTAATATTGGGCTGTTGCGACTGGAAGTTGTTCGGCCCCGTCCACGACAGCGAGGAACCGCTTGGCGCGCCAAATACATTGGCGGCGATAGCCCCATCCGTACCACCGTTGCAGCGCACCCCTTGAAGGGTAAAAGTAACACCCAGGGCGCCGGCTACCGTCACAGAACCATTGTCCGACTCTAATTTGGCTTCTTCAAAGCGGCCGGGTTCGCTAGTGGCCCGAAAAACCTGGATTGCCAGCGGTGCTCCTGAAATGTCTAAAGTCGTAAAACTCCCTGGATTGCCATTTACAAAAAATCGCAGCCGCAGCATAATGCTACCATCCGGTAGGGATTGGCCGGTGCCCAGCACATCAAACCAAGATACGCGCAAATTGCCATTCGCGACATCGTTGCGGCCTACTGCCACCAATGATAAATCCACGGTACTCGATTCTACATATTGGATAACTGACGGATTCCAATTCATAGAAAATTGCAAACTGACAATAGCATCGAATTGCGTGACCTTTAAGTCGAGTACTAAGGTATCACCACTTTGAACGGTTGTGTCAGGTAAGTGCAGCATTACGACATGCTGTGCAGGAAGGGATAAGATGCCTGCTACGCCGCATAAACAGAGGAAAAAACGAATTAATTTCATACGCTCTCAAAGCACTTTTACTCCATAAAAATCTGCGATAGTTATCATCTTCACTTTTGGGGCTTTCTTTTTTTTTAACCTTATGCCAATTGTAAAACGGTACAATGCCGCGCTTATTGAATGGGCAGGCTAAAAATTGAAGCCTGGAGTTGTATTACAAGATGGAAAAAGGCTTTGTACGAGATTTCGCCCGCACAAAGCCGATTTTCCAACTATCGGTTTGGGAATAGTTATTAACTCAATCTATTCAAACACAATCATACTCTTCGTAGCGGCAAAGTCGGCTGTACGTAAGGTGTAATAATAAACCCCACCGCTAAGCGACTGCCGAGGCACTTCCACTTGATTATAGCCCCGTGTGTAGTTGCCGCTATACTGCTGTACGATTTTACCCAACTGATCAAAGATAATCAGGTCAGCCTGCATATCTTTTGGCAGATCGAAGCCAATGATGGTGCGCTCCTGGAAGGGGTTGGGGATATTTTGGTGCAGCTTGTAGCGATAGAGCAGTTCTTCATTGCTCGAAGAGAGTACACCTGGGAATTCCAGCGCGATGTCCATACCTTCCGCCATTGTGGTATGCGCTTCGGCACGAATGAAACGGGAATTCACTTGCATCACCTTCGATAGGTCGTTTACATCTTGCAGTACCTCGAAGCGTAAGGTGAACAACGTTTCGTTGGGCAGGGTATTTGTGCCATCGCCCGTGAGGTCGAACCAACTCATCCGCAGCGTACCCTGCTCCGCATCCTGCGCACCAAGTGCAATTCTGCCAAAGGCTGGGTTATCGGTCAGATTGAGGAAGCGCAGTTTTGCTGGGTCGAATGACCAGCCTATCTGGTAGCTTGCTATCTGATTGAAATTATCGCTACGGATTGGTATTTCCAGCACTTCGCCGGCGCGTACCGAACGGTTTTCAGCAGTCAGATACAAGGTATTCCGATTGCGTATTTCGGTGTTGTTCAGCATATTCGGATTAGCATGCCCTAATATGTCGCCTACTTTCACCCCAATAAAGTTGGACACTGTATCTTTCATCAGCATCACATCGTCTTTGTTTTGATAAGGGAAGACATTCAGTGCATTAAATTCGATTGGCATTTGATCGCCAGCTTTTACGAACACCCAAGATGGGCAATCGCCGAAGTCCGTACTCGTACCAATAATGAGTCGTTGAATGAGGAACAAGTCGAGCGTTGTGAAGCGCCCGTCGCAGTTAGCGTCGCCAGCTATGATCTGATATGGCGAAACGATTTCTTCTGGTTCCATTCCCAGAATAAAGCGCTGCCCAGCGAAAAGTGCGTAGGTAGAAAGCCCGTTGTATGGCAAATCATTGCGGCTGGGTTGTACCGTGTACATACTGCCGCGTGGTACGGTTGGTAGCATATAATGCCCGATCTCGTCGGTCATTTTCATTTCACTAAAGGCACCATTGCTTACCATTACCTCCACATCAGGCAGACCATCACCCCAGTAAGTTGTGATTTCGCCAGCTAATTGTGCGGTATTAGCGACCAGCACTTGCCCGTTGCGTAAGGTGTAAGGTACAGCTGCTGGGCTACCATTAATCATACCACCGAGTTCAACTGCCAGTGGCGTGCCGAGTATATTGAGTAGTGTAGAAGTACCCGGGGCACCTTTGAGTTCCACCTCAACATAGAATAGAATCTGACCTTCACCACATGTTACGCCCAGCCCTGTATTGCTGAAATAGCTGAAGGTACGGTTGTTCGCAAAGTATTGTGGTGAAATGGAACCCGCCAGAATGCCAATTATTTTGGCAATTGAAGTATCCTGCATTTGCAATGACCCCGCGAAGGATACAATGGTGCTGGCCACGCAGTTTTCAATGGTAACGGGTACATAGATCGTACTGCCAGTAGCTCCCATGCCATCTTGTACATCAATCACCACCGAATTAGCAGGGGCACCCACTGTGATCGTGCGGCAAGTGGTCTTAGAGCCACAAGCGTTGCTTACCGTGAGGCACACTTCATAATTGTTGCTTACGCTATATACGTGCGTCGGATTGTTAGCCGAAGACGTGCCACCGTCCCCGAAAGTCCAGAGGTAGGTGCCCGGCGAGGACTGATTGATAAAGGTCACCGTAGAACCAACGATATTGTTGCCAAAATTGGATACTGGCTGCTGGTTGCTATTGGTCACGCTCATCGTTCTGGTCTGGCTACAGCCGCCGGTTTCGGTTACTACAATCGTGTACGTGCCACTGGGCAAATTGGAAATGGTGTAGGTCGGATTGTTCGTACTGGCTGAGCCATTTATTGGTCCAGTCCAAGTGATATTAAACGGAGCATTACCGCCAGTAGCGCTCACCAGTATTTGGCCACTCTGCCCACAGGAGCCATTAGTTGCATTAGTCGTTACATCCAGGTTGCTTTCGCTAGCATGAACAGACACGGTGCCAGTTGCTGAACAGTTATTCAAATCCTTGACGGTAATATTGTAACTACCCGCTGGTAAGTTATTGATTGTAAAGGCATTGCCACTTGTCATAGCTGATCCCATCACGCCGCCACCTGTCCAGGAGATGGTATAATTAGGTGAGCCGCCACTAATGTTTACTAAGATCGCCCCTGTCGTACTGCAAGTGCCGCTGGTTTGGCTGGTCGTAATGCCTACAGCATCTTCCGTGATAACGATGGTGAGGCTCTGCGTAATGGTACACCCGTTCGCGTCGCGTACGGTCACCGTGTAATTGCCAGCACCTAATCCAGTGAATTGTACCGAACCCACATTATTCAAATTGAGGGTATCACTGGCCGCACCACCAAGAATAATGGTAAACGGCGCTGCACCATTCGTTACATTCACATTGATTCTACCAGCTTCTGTGCAATTACCATTCTGACCCGTGATCGCGGCCGTCAGATTGCCGCTGCCGGCGCCGAGTGTAATATTTTTTGTATCTACACAGCCTTTTGCATCGCTTACCATGATTGTATAATTGCCTGGAGGCACATTCTGAATCGCGTAATTATTACCTCCCACAGAAGCCGAACCGTTTTGCGGGCCACTCCAGGTGATCTGGTAATTGGGCGTACCCGTCAGATTCAACGTAATAGAGCCATTTTGCGAGCAACTACCAGCATTGGCGGTAGCCGTAAAGATATTGGCAGGCGTTTCAAAGATCGTAATCATTTCCATCATGAAGCACCAGTTGGAATCTTTTACCGTCACGGTATATTTGCCTGGAGGCAAGTTTTCAATTTCATAGCCATTGGTGCGCGTCGTATCCATACCATTGATGGGGCCTTCCCACACTACTACGTAGGGCTTCGTACCACCAAAAATATCAATCCAAATGGTATTGAATTGTCCGCAGTCATTTACAATTAAAGCCCACTCAAAAGTCAGACCACCTTCGGCAATATTGATAGTAACGGTTTTGCTATCCGTGCATCCTTTTGAATCGGTTACATTGATGGTATAATTACCAGCTGGCAAATTTTCAATCGTAAACATATTGCCAGCCGCCGTAGCCGAACCGGAAGAGGCGCCTGTCCAGCTAATATTGTAAATAGGCATACCTCCAATGAAATTCAGCTTGATGGAACCAGGCGTTTCGCAGATGCCATTGGTAGGTGTAGCGGTGAACAAATTGCCAGGCGCAGGGGAAATGGTAATCGTTTTGCTAACCATACACCAGTTGTCATCGGTGATGCTTATGGTATAAGTACCTGGCGGCAGGTTAGAAATATCAAATGTTGTGCTATTGGTTGTAGCATTTCCATTTTGTGGGCCGCTCCACATGATCTTGTACGGCGCCTTGCCGCCCGTGATGCTCACGCGCACCTTGCTGGACACGCAACTACCATCAACCAATGAAAGTGTGGCAAATAGATTGCTTTCGCCAATAACGATGGTAGTGGTCTTCGTCACGGTGCAGTTATTCTTATCCTTCACGGTCACGGTGTAAGTACCTGCTGGTAAGTTTTGGATGCCATACCAGTTGCTATTGGTAGAGAAAGAACCAGAAACTGGCCCAGACCAAGTTATTAGATAAGGCTTCGTGCCACCTTGAATATCCACACCGATAACGCCATTAGCTTCACAGACACCGTTGTGCGGTTGCAAGGTCACATGGAAGCCACCCGTACCTGCTGGCACATGGATTGTTTTAGTCACCATACACCAATCGGCATCGGTCACTGTTACGGTGTAATTACCTGG
>CALMSP010000199.1 GCA_937872405.1 uncultured Saprospiraceae bacterium
TTCCAATGGCAAGGATTGATTGATTGGAAGATAGGCATTCTAATGGCGGTTGGGCAAACCCTCGGAGGCTATGTAACGGCGGTATTCGCATCTCGTAATGCTAATGCCAATCGCTGGGCCCATCGGGTGTTGGTGGTGGTGATTATTGCATCCATTATAAAAATGTATAATTTGCACCAATGGATATTTTAATAACCAACCAAAGCGTATTATACCATGTACGATTTTAGAAGTTTGATTTTAGATTTTGTAAAGCATAAATAAATACGTCATTTCCAGTTAAAAATGGCATTATCATTCGCTGCTTACTGTTTGTTACTAAAACATCATAGTTAGCTAAATATATTAATTTTTAGCTAATTAAAGCTATAGTAGCCCGACAAAGTCAGGGTGCCTTGCCGGGTTAAAAAGTGCTGTATATAGTTAGCCGAGATGGGCGCGGATCATCCAAGCCATTTTTTCATGGCTTTCTAAGAGTCCAGTCAAAAAATCGCTGGTGCCTACGTCATGATGTTCGTCCAAGGCTACGTCAATGTCGTGGCGAATGATCTGGGTAAGCGCTTCATGATCGAGCAGCAAATTTTCCAGCATACTGCGGGCGTCGCCATCGAGATGTCCGGTTTCTTTCAGGCGGGTTAGCTGCTGAAACTGTTGCATGGATCCTGGGGCAAAGAAACCCAGCGTGCGAATGCGCTCGGCAATCTCATCAATAGCGGCATTAAGCATATTATATTGCTCTTCAAATAACTCATGCAGTGGCTTGAAATGGATACCCGTCACATTCCAATGATAATTACGTAGCTTGATATAAAGCACATGCTCGTCAGCGAGTAGTAAGCTCAGGGCATCCGCTACGGCGCGGCGGTCATGAGGCGCTATACCAATTTGTACGGTGTTTTTTTCTGCTGTGATCACACTGTCAATTTTCATAATATCTTTCTTTTTAGAATTCTACAATAAAAACGGTATTGGGAGCGTATGGGTTTAGCCAAACAGATAAAAAAATGGTTTCTGCCATCAAGCGATTAGCAGAAACCATCCTGTGTTTTGTCTTTGAAATTGCGGTTTTGAGCTGAAAATTTGACAAACAAGACGTAAATACTTTACCTTTGCGCATTAGTTTACTAATGCACTTTTCTATGTCCCTTGCTGGTGTTTAATATCTCGGCGGGGGCATAGTTTTTCAGCTATTTTCATTCTTCAATTTCAAATCAATGGCGCCTTAGGCCGTAGCAGCTTTAGCCGTTTTAGCGATGGACAAGGAGTAGATTACCAAGCCGAAGCCAATTTTGTTCACGGCGTCACCAATGTTGTAAATGATGTCCAATGCTTCGATGGACAATGCACCACGGAGCAGACCGTCTGTTTCGATCGCCATGTAGCCAATCGGATAGATCGCCCAGCCTACCAATACAAACCATGCCAATGTGTTGAATGCTTTTTGCAAAGTTGGGTCGTTGGAGTTTTTCGACAAACGCTTCGCCGAACCAGCCCATACTTCGTACAGTACGCCTGCGTAGCCAATGGTAGAAATAGCACCCCATACAGCACTGCTGCTGCGGAATACCGTTTCGCCGAGGTAGCCAGTCACCAACATGAACAGCGAGTAGCCGATCATACGCCACATCAGGCCTTGCGTAGCACCGAAAGCCTTGAGGATAAGGTAGAATTCAACGCACATCAGCGGCACAGTCAGCGTCCAGTCAATGTAACGAAATTCAGTTGGCGATACGCCATTCTCCGCCCAGAAACCACGCATGTAGAAGTAGTGTACAGCAGCGATACCAGTGATCAAACCAGATACCAGCATCGAATCTTTCCACTTGCCTTCTACACGGGTCATCTGTACAAAGAAGAACACCGTAGAAGCCAACATTGCCATGGAGCCAATGAAGAAGGTGAAACCTACATAATCACCTGACTTCAAGGTTGCCAAAAAGAGGGTTTGGAAGTTTACTAATGCACTCATAGTTAATTTATTATGTTAAAAAAATGTTAAATGCCTGATGCGAAACAATAGATTCAAACAATGGTTCAAAAATTTTTCAAAAAATATTGCCTACTCTTCAAAATATTCTACAACTCTACCTTTCTCCCACCGAATATATGGTTAGAATTTTCGATGGCAAGCGGTTTCCATGCTTCGTATAGATTATCAATCAATAGCATGTGCGGAAGCGTAACCATCGAAATAAAAATGAATAATGTACCAATAGTAGGCTGAAGATTCAATGCCAATTGAGCGCCATAGAGCAGCAATAGCCCTACTACTGCCAAGATTGTCATGGGAAGTACCTGTAATAAGTAGCGCCGCCAAGAATAGCCAGGTATGCGTTGTGCAAAAAAGCGAATCTGGTCAGCCGATGACGTAAGCGAATGCCAACATACAAAATAAATAACAAAACCTAATAATAATGGTGTGCATAAAAATAATAATGTGAGCACAGCGAAATTCATCGCTTCGTGCCGCAGTTGTCGCTTATTGAGCGTGCCAATAAAATAAAGGTATAGTAGCCAACCAACATTAAATACCGATAAAAAAATGCAAATTCCCTGTTGCCAGCTATTATTTAGTGTAAATAATGTACCTGTAATATTTTGAATAATTTCTACCGAGGCATCGTAGTGCCAGATAACCGGCATCAGTAGTACCCAAGCGCCCCAGCTCCAATAGGTGATAAGCTCCTGGGAGCGATTTTTAAAAGATAAATAATTCCAATTCGACTGTCCGAAATGATATACCGATAATCCTAAAAAAATCAACAAGGCTACAGCAGGTACATACCACCATAATATGCCATATGCCGCCATGAGCAAAATATAGAATAAATAAAATCTGGATAATTTTCTGATTCCAAATACTTTATCTCGCAGTTGTAAGAATATCAAATGGTCGGTAGCGCCATGTGGTATCCCGCCCAACAGAATGAATAGGACTGCCAGCCCTAAGGATACTGCGGCTATAGCTTGTGGCCACAAGAATGCGGCGAGTGTAGCCAATAACGCTATTATCTGAATGCTTTTATATAACATAGGATAGCGCTCGGTCATATGCCTGTTTTATCTGATGTGAGCAAATGGGGAACTGGCGTAGCCGACGCACGCTTCAAGCGCAAGCGACTGGGCGACACATATACGCGCCAGAGCGCTGCCAGAAAGGTCCATACAGGCAAGGTTGAAAAGATGCGAATCTCCTGCCAGATGGTTGTGCGCTCATCTAAAAATCTAAAGATCATTTCCATCCGGTTGCGCCGAAACAAGCGGCTAAAAATGCCCGCGGCTGCGCTGCCTTCCTCTCGTAAAATATTGAGCAGCAGCCGATCATAAAAACGAAACCGATACGCCCTGCGGCTACGCACATGAGGTGATCCGGTGCTTGTGAGTGCTGCCGCAAGCTGGGCCGTCTGTTGCTGAATGTTTAAAAAAGCATACCCCGTGGTCGGTTTCACGGCTCCGCCGGGTGTGCCAATATGCACAATACGCTGCCCAGAACTCGCCGGAAAAGGTAAATCGGTCATTGGAATGGCGCCATATTCTTCTGCTTCAATAGCATATTCCTTCAGCCCGATGCGCTCCGTGATGTAATGTTGCAGCGACTGCCGATACGCATCGCGTGGCAGTACTTGATCCGAAAAGACGGTGTATTCTACTAATGCCCGCCGCTCGTCTAATGGTAGCACATAGAAAAAGCGCGCCGTATCATGCTGCGGAGTACGAAAATCCATGAGCGTTGCGCACGATGGCTGGAAAACTGGTTCATCTGAAATAATTACCCAACCCATAAAATGCTGAATGAGAAGGTGATACGTCGTATCATTCGATTGATAATTCCGCCAATTGAAACAACTATTAAATACAAAAGATGCTTCGTAGCGCTGCCCGTCCACGACCACAAAAGCTGCATGGGGCGTTTCCTCGATGCGTGTAATTTCCCCTTGCAACCATTCAATATTAGAATTATTGGAAAGTTCTGCTTTGACAAAATCGTAGAAATCAATCCCTCGGATCAGCTGGTACTGGTATTCATGAAGTGCATGTTGCTGTGCGCCGGCTTCATCAGCAAAGATAAGTGCCGACCAGCGTTTGGTGACAATTGGCGCAAACGCATGAATTGTATTGGCCCAAAAACACCAGGTTCTGTCTTTTTTCGTTTTGCTGTCGCGATCCATTAAGAGTATGCGACAAGCGCCCGCCTGCATCCGGTTGAGGTGAAGTGCTAAGTTTAGTCCTGCACACCCCCCACCGGCTATGATGTAGTCATACATGTGTTTACGAATGCACTTTAATATCTTGAACCGATAGAGATGAGACAAACGAAATGTGGAGATGTTTAGTTTTTTTGAAAAAAAATTTGAGCTTTTGTCGAAAAAAGAAGTTTTATTCTTAAAATGCTTCAACAAAACTGGGGCACTAAAATAATGTATATCAATTTTTTATTTTTAAAATTTTGAAAATCAAATACTTGCACAAAGAACGTGCGCAATAGTCGCTTTCCACAAAAAAACTACACGCACAATCTTTGTAGAATCTTTTTTTACACCACTATACGGCTACTTCACCGCCCTCGGCGTGCGGAGGAAAAATCCATTCTGCGCAGCACCATATAAAGGAACCAAGGCCAAAACCGCTTAGCATACACTGCCAGTAATTCTCTGCCGCCGATTAATACTTCGCGCCGGCGGGCCGCAATAGCACGCAGTACCTTGCGCGCAAAAAGCGTCGGATCCATACCTTGTCGGTTAGTGGCAGCCACTCGATTGTAGCGACTGCCATCGCCTTGCAAAGCATTGATTGTCACATTGGTATGTACATATCCAGGACAAATAATAGTGACCGGTATGGGCACCTCCGCCAATTCTAAGCGCAGCGCATCAAAGTAACCGTGCAGCGCGTGTTTGGAAGCAGCATAAGCCGACCGATACGGAAGGCCCAGCTTGCCCGTCACACTACTGATGACTACCAAGTGCCCAAATCCTTGTGCCAGCATGTACGGCAGCACACTTTTAGTGAGCGCTACTTGCCCCAGGTAGTTGACATGTATGATCGTTTGATCCACCTCAAAACGGGTATCTGCCGCTAAAGCCCGCTGCGAAACGCCCGCATTATTAATCAGGATGTGTATGACCCCAAAATGCGCAACCGCTTGGGCTGTTTTCTTCGGCAGCGATTCGAAGTCGGATACATCCAACGGTAATACTAATATTTCATTGGTTGTGTGGCAATTATGCTTTACACGATTCAATTCTTTTTCATTGCGACTCGACAAAATGAGCTTCGCCCCCTGCTCCGCAAGTGCGTAAGCCAAGTGCTCGCCAATGCCAGAGGAAGCACCGGTAATCCAGATCACCTTGTCTTTAAATACCATTTCAACAAAAATTTGTACCTTGTTGAGGTTTCCGAAAAATACTACTTTCGTGCCATTTTGCAAATAATCCGAAGCATGAAAACTGTTTACTTTATTCGCCATGCCAAATCCAGTTGGGACAATGCTACCCTGCGCGACGTGGATCGCCCACTCAATAACCGGGGGCAAGTAGATGCACCTTTGATGGCTAAGTTCCTGAAAAAGAGTAATATACGCCCAGATAAACTCATCTCCAGCCCGGCGCGGCGCGCATTTACCACGGCAACCTATTTTGCGGATGTGTTTGGCATTGCCGAATCGGATATTCTAATCGTGGATCAACTTTATGAAGCTTCCCCTGATACCGTCCTGGAGATCGTGCGCAACCTCAATGCGAACTGGAGTACGGTATTTGTGTATGGGCACAATCCAACATTTACGGATATAGTCAACCTTTTTTCAGAAAAATTCATTATGAATGTACCCACCTGCGGCATTGCTCGGGTGGATGACCCCACAGGAGAGTGGGCAAAGTTTGGCGGACGCAATGCCCGCCTTACCGCTTTTCATTATCCTAAACAATTTATAATATGATGCGATTCGCATGGTGGGCGCCAGGGTTAGTCATAACGCTATGCTGCTGCTCTGCAAAAACAGCCGATACTCCTATTGATATAAAAAAAATGGCACAAATAGTAGCCGACATACATGTAGCAGAAGCCGCTTTACAAAATTATAATACTACATTGCGCGACAGCCTCCTGCAGGTGTATTATGAACAAATTTTTTATATTCATAAAATTAGCCAGGAAGATTTTATTAAAACGATGGATCAAATAAAACAAGACCCAGCCGACATAGAAGCCTTATATAAAAGGGTGTTGGAGGAAATTGATACCCGAGAAGCCGCGCTTCGTTAATGCAATGGTAATATTTAGTTAACAAATATTTAATACCTACATCATAATGCTCCGTTACGAAACGCCTAAATTTGCCGTTGGCCTGTTTACGAAATAAAATATCATGGATGCTGTAAAAATTCTTATTGTAGATGACGAACCGGACATACTCGAATTTCTCAGATATAATCTGGCGAAAGAGGGCTTCGACGTATTTACAGCATCGGACGGCGAAGAAGGCATTAAAGTAGCAGAGCGAGAGCATCCGCGGCTGATTATTTTGGATATTATGATGCCTAAAATGGACGGCGTAGAGGTGTGTCGGGCCTTGCGCAGCCGCCCAGAATTCAGCAAAACCGTTATTGCCTTCCTTACGGCCCGCGAAGAAGATTATTCGCAAATTGCTGCATTGGATGTGGGCGGCGATGACTACATCACCAAGCCTATCCGACCGCGTGTATTCATCAGCAGAATCAAGGCGCTACTAAGGCGTTCTGACCGCGACGCACCCGATGCCGGTTCTGAAATTATTCAAATTGGTGATTTGTATATTGACCGCGAACGGGTGGCCGTGCAACAGGGCACTCAAACGATAGAATTGGCAAAGAAAGAGTTTGAACTCCTGTATTTACTGGTATCCAAGCCCGGTAAAGTGTTCTCCCGCGAGGAAATTTTCAATAAAGTATGGGGCACCGACGTCATTGTCGGCAATCGCACTATTGATGTGCATGTGCGTAAATTGCGCGAGAAAATTGGTGATAATTATATCAAAACCATTAAAGGTATTGGTTACAAATTTGAGTTTTGAATGCTAAAAAATCCTACGCCAAAGCAGGTTGCCATTTTTGTTGCTGTGCTTATCACGCTATTTTCTACGCTTGCGCTTTTTGTAATTAGTATCATTAATCACGCTCCATTACACTTTTCATTATATATTTTTTGGGTTGTTATTATTTTTGCTATATCTTACCTGATTACATTATACTATCTGGAGCGCTACATTTACCGAAAGGTCAAGTTAATTTACAAAACGATCCGCGAGGAGAAACGCTCCACGGCTGAAAAAAATCCGGTCATTGATGTCAATCGCAATATTATGGATGATGTAGAACGCGAAGTAGCAACATGGGCCGACGACCAGCGCCGCGAAATTGATAAATACAAGTCGTGGGCCGAGTACCGCCGCCGCTTCCTCGGCGACATTTCGCACGAATTAAAAACGCCCATTTTCAACATTCAAGGCTACCTGCATACCTTGCTCGATGGCGGCATGGAGGATCAGGAAATTAATACCCTGTTTTTGCAAAAAGCTGTAAAAAATGTAGATCGCCTCAATACAATTGTAGAAGATTTGGAATCCATATCTCGCTTAGAATCAGAGGGTTTGATTCTTGAAATGCAAATTTTCGACATTAAAAAATTGGCCGAAGAGGTTTTTGAAGATTTAGAATTCAAAGCAACAGAAAAAGCCATTAAACTCGAATTTAAAGATGGTGCTGCTCAAAATTTTAAAGTGCGCGCCGACCGTGAAAACATCCGGCAGGTGCTCACCAATCTGGTAAGCAATTCTATTAAATATGGTAATGTAAATGGGCTTACCAAAATTGGTTTTTATGATATGGATAAATATATTTTAATAGAAATTGCAGATAATGGTATCGGTATCGCGAAAGAACATCTGAAGCATATTTTTGATCGCTTTTATCGCGTGGATAAGCACCGTTCGCGCGACCAGGGCGGCTCGGGCCTTGGGTTGGCTATTGTAAAACACATCGTAGAAGCGCATAAGCAAACCATTCATGTACGCAGCACCCCCAATATTGGCTCCACATTTGGGTTTACGCTGGAAAAAGCCTGATAATAAGGCGATGATGTAAAATTTTACTCTTTATTTACCAATGCGGTCATCAGCCAGCTGCCGTTGGGTTGGCGCTGAAAAGTAGCGCGGTAGTCCTGTGGCGTGCCAATGAATTTGCCAAATACGTACCCCTCTTTGCCATCCGATAGGCGTATCTTGCGCCAAGGCCAAGTTTCCCCGCCGATAGTGGATTGCTGCTCGCTTGTTTCCAATATTTGAACCACATCATATGAAACCGTTTTTAATATTTGCGCATTGGCATCAGGCGCTGCGCGTACCCTTACACCTTCCCCGATGATTGCACCAAACACATTCGCATCATATGTATCAGGAAAAGTTGCACAATAATAAGGTGCAATAAATAAAAGTCGGTCGGCACTAAATATTCCACCTGCTTGAAGTAAATGTTGCAAAATAGTCCAAAGTGCAGCGCTATCTTTTTGTTTATCAAGTTGCCAATGCGTTACAAAAATTGCCAAGGAGCGCGAGTCGGCCGGCGGTCGGGTTTGTATTTTGCTGTCCAGCATTTCTAAAAGTCGAAATTCATTACGTTGGGCAATTGCTTCTAACATCGCCTCTCGATATACAAAAAATACGGTATCCGTAGGGCCCTCATCCACAGGTCGTAACCTGCCGGGTTCTACGATTTGGCGAAGCGGCAGCGCGTTGGTGCGTGCTTGTATCCGCTGCGCATATACTTGGTTGATAGAATCGCGATTAAGCGGCGCCGTGATACGTGGGTCAGGAAGCTCGGCTGGGGCATCTTTTTTACCACAGGCTATAACGAATAGTAATAAGGATGTAATAAGAATGTATAATGCTTTCATTTCCCGTTAATAAGTTGGTTTCGGATTGAAATGTAGCATTATTTTCGAGGATAACCAAATTCCATGCCTTCAATCGTTGCGCCAGTCGTCCAGAATATCATTTTCCATGATTTCTACCTCCGATTCGGGCTGCCAAGAAGCGGTACGAATACCTAAAAGCCCCATTATGACGACAATCCAGAAAAACGGATAGCCCATTTTCACTGCATCCACGAAGGTAATGCCGGTGCCAAAGCCTGGCAGCATCTGCACGGTAAGCATACTAAGAGGCACAACCGTTACAATGCCTGCCGCTACAAAAAAGCCATGCCCCCAGCGCACCCGGTGCAGCTGCCCTTTGGTGACAAAGTGAATGGAAAAGGAAATCAGCAGCACCACTAAGCCCAGCAATAGTAATAGTAAATTGGAATTTAAATACCCATAAAAACGAGTGTATAAACTAAATAAAAGTGTTTTAGCTAAAAAAAAAGCGATAAGGGTAGCCGGGTAAATCTCTAAAGCCGCTATGCCCAGATTAGCCCACGCCACATTGCGCAGGGTGCGAAAAGGTAATAAGTAGGCGAATACAGCACATAAAGCTGCGGCAAGCGCTCCATAATGCAGGCGCAGAGAGAGCCAAGTAACCCCTTCCCAACCACTAACGAATAGCACTTCGAGCAACCACAGCGCATTAGATAATACAGCCAACAAAATTATTAACAATAGCGTCTGTAACCATTTCATATATTTTTCCTGACAGGTTTTTGATGGTTCTTACCAAACGCAAAAAATATCAAAAACGTGTCTTGTGCTGTTATGATGAAGCCAAATTGTTATAACAATTTATAGGAAATTACACTTGCTTTGGCTTGTATTTATCTAATTATCAACGAATTGTATTATTGTGTTGCTTTTTTGTAACTTATGGAAAAACTGGAAATGCCTTCCCGTGTACGCCTAATACCATTTACGATTTTAGAGGTCCGATTTTATATTTTGTAAAGCATTGAAAAACAAGGCTTTGAGAATAAACAAATGCGTCATTTTCAATTGAAAAGGGTATAAGTAATATTGAGCCAATAACAACTAGATTTGGAAATAATAACACAAGGACCAGTGTGTGCCAAAAAGCAAACGACGCTTCCGTAAGTACGGAGCGCCGTTGTTTTGTATATATTGAGTTCACGAAAATTAGCGTATTGTCTATATTAGACTGAAAAGTTTTGGGGTATTCATTTACTCATTTTTACACAGCTCAATAAATGAATTCATCCGCACCTTAATTCTTTATTATCGAGGGCCACCGCCCATGCCACTACCATCATCATCGCTTTTGAGGTCGTTGTTGCGGCCGCGCTGTCGGTTGCGCTCTTTGAAATCCAGTTTGCCAAAACGATAATTAGCATTCACGCCAAAGGAGCGCGTAGCTACTGCATTCAGGCTATTTTGATAAAATCCAGGCCCTTCCAGTTCATTGCGGAAGCGCATATCACGCATGAAAGGTTGCGTTACATTCAGCCCCATGCTAAACTGTTTGTTGAATTCCCGCACTACACCGGCATTGAACATAGAGAAAGAAGCGCGAAACCCTTGAAGCGTTTGGCGCGGCGCATTATAAAAGCCAAAAGCCTCCACTTTCCAGCCTTTTTTGAGGGTGAGGGTAGCGTTCATATTGCCATTCCAAACGAAAGCACTACGTGACAGGCGCTGCCCACCGATGGTAGCTTGTGATTGGAAAGAAGAAAAATTGCCGCCGGCGCGCAGGGTCAGCTTTTCTTTGATATTGATAGAAGAGAAAAAGCTCAAGCCCACCGATTGGTTCTCGCCGATATTGCGAAAGGTACTGCGCGATATGCCCTCTTCGGTCACTTCTAAGAAACTTTCGATGCCGTCAGATGTGTAGCGATAGAACAACGAAGCATTGACCACCACACTTTTGATGAGTGCGCCGTAGTTCAGTTCGGTTTGGTGGGTCACTTCCGGGCGCAGTTCTGGGTTGCCCACCGACACATCACGCGGGTCGCTGATATCCACATAAGGATTCACAAAGCGCAAACCTGGTCGTTGAATGCGTTGATTGTAGGACAGGCGCAAGTTGGAAAAGTTTTTGAAACTACGGCTCAGGATCAAGCTGGGTAGCAGATTGCCATAAGAATTGGCGAATGTAATTTCGGTACGATCAAAATCGCCGCGAATATCCGTATGCTCGTATCGGGCGCCTACCACCGCGCCATAGCGTTTCCCCAGTTTGACATTTAACGACGCATAACCCGAATAGACATCCTGATTATAGACAAAGAAGTCGGAAGCAGCCAAATTGCGCACAAACTGACCCCGATTGAAGTCGAATTCATCATAAGAAAAATCGCTATCTATTTGCCGCAGGATACTCTTTACGCCCGTTTCTAACTTTATTCCCTTGCTGATTGGCTGCACATAATCCACCTGAAAAGTACTTTCCCAGTTGCGCCCGAGGTTTTCGTTCACATTGCGCAAGCGCAGCGTTTCGTCGTTGCCGTCTTGGTCGAAGCGGTTTTCTGAGGTGCTAAAATCCATATCCAATTGTACGCCGAAGCTCAATTCTTTTTCGGGCTTTTTAAAAGTGCGTTTGTAGTCGGCCGTCCAGTCAACGCCGCTGCGTAAGGATTTAGAAACACTATTGCGCGTGTAGAGCTGATTGAGCGCAGCCTGTGGGTCTATGAAGGTTGCTGTTGTCAGATTATCCTGATTTCGGCCAAAGCCGCGTATATTAACAGCCGAAGAAAAACTATTATAGGCATTGATATCGTAATACATGCCAAGGCTGCCCCGCGGTCCAAAAAACTGGCTATCGCCATCGCTGCGTTGTTGTAAGGTACGCAGGCCGGCGCTTGTCTGGTCCGTACGGAAAAAATCAGTATAGGATGGGCGATTCGGATTGTACCAGCCGCTTCCGCTAAAATTCATACCAAAACGACCGCGTGCCAGGTTGAAATTAGCATTGCCCCGGTTGGTACGGTTGCCAATTGAACCACCAATTGACCCTGTAAAGCCTTGTGCGCTTTTCTTCTTAGTAATGATATTGATAATACCACCCGAACCTTCACCGTCGAATTTGGCCGTTGGCGCCGTAATTACTTCCACGCTCTTGATTTGGTCAGCTGGAATGCTGCGCAACGCATCACCCGGATTGCTGGAGAAAATTGTCGAAGGTTTACCATTGATTAAAATCTGAACATTGGAAGACCCTCGCAGCGATACATTCCCCTCTGCATCTACGGATAGCAGCGGTACTTTCTGCAACACATCAGCAGCATCGCCACCCATGGAAGTCACATCTTTTTCCGCATTATAAACCAATTTATCAATACGATTTTCGATGATGGCAGCCTGCCCAGTCACCTGTACTTCCGCCAAGGTAAGCCCTTCGGGTGCCAGCAGCACTTTACCAGCGTCGAAATCAGGCTTTTTACCTGTCAATTCTACGCCTTTTAGCACCCGCGCCCGATAGCCCAAGAAAGAAAAATGCAGTTCATATTCGCCTGTACGGACATCCTGCAAGCGAAACGCACCTTTCTCATCCGTGATAACACCGTCTAACTGCTTGCCTGTTTTGGATTGAATAAGCACCACGGTAGCAAACTCTACCGGCGCATTGGTCGTAGAATCAATGAGTACGCCAGTGATCTTGCCCGTTATGGACGGCCCGCGTTGGGCGCCCCCCGGAAAGCCACCCGACACAGGAGGCTGCTGGGCCGAAAGCGTACCGAATCCGCAACTAAAGAACAACAAGAGGCTAAGTAATTTTTTCATGTTTGTTGAAATGTAATTTTTTATTTTAAAAGCTGATTATCAGTTAAAAGACTTTTGTGAATTTTGCTTGGGCAATGCCAACGTACATTTTCAAATGCACATTTGACAGAACCATGACAATTGTTTTTCCTATTTGTTGCGTTTTTAGACAACCTTAACAGTTTTTTAAAAAATTTAACACATTAATCCCGATCATTGTAGGCATTGGCAGCATTGGATACCGCACATTTGATTTTATGTGTACTTTGCTTTACGATTGTAAATATTAATGATGGTTTATTTTAATGAAGTGTTTGATTTAAAATGTAAGCAGTTTTTTATTTTTACAAATGGCTGATTTTAAACATTTAACGACTTTAAAATAATCAATTATTTATAACCATATCAAAATATCTGATGATCGAAGTGCGCAATCTATGTAAGCGATTTGGCGCTATTGCTGCGGTGGATGATCTGAATTTTAAAATAGAAACTGGTCAGACCTTGGCCCTTGTTGGCCCCAGTGGTTCGGGGAAGACGACCACCCTGCGAATGCTCAATCGCTTGGTGGAGCCTGATGCCGGTCAGATTTTGATTAATGCCGAGGACGTAACGCACCAACCCGTAGAGCAGATGCGCCGCCGCATGGGGTATGTTATTCAGCATACCGGGCTGTTCCCGCATTACACCGTAGCGGAAAATGTAGCCATTATACCTAATTTATTGGGCTGGGAAACCCGTCGCGTACACACGCGCGTGTACGAATTGCTGGAGCAGATGGGTCTGCCACCGGAAACGTATGCCACAAGATACCCCGACCAACTCAGTGGCGGACAGCAGCAACGGGTAGGGCTGGCCAGGGCTTTGGCGGCCAATCCGCCCATTATTCTAATGGATGAACCCTTTGGCGCGCTTGACACCGTAACGCGCCGACGCATTCGGCAGGAAGTATTGCAAATGGATGCCTTTGCTGACAAAACGATTATTCTCATTACCCATGACGTAGAAGAAGCCTTTGAAACGGCGGACATTATCTGCTTGCTTGACCAAGGAAAGGTACAGCAAATCGGCCTACCTAAGGATTTATTACAAAAGCCTGAAAATGAATTTGTTACTAATTTTTTTGCGGATCAAAAGTTACAATTGGAGTGGATGGTTCTCACCCTGTCGGATGTTTTTGAACAATTACCAACCGAACCGATGGGGCAATCCGGTATGGAATTTTCCAGCACCACCACTTTGCGGCAAGCGCTTCGTGTACTCAGTACGGGCACATATGATGTAGGAATCATTACATTGTATAATGAAAAACGCTATTTTGATATGCCTACATTAATAACGGCGCAACAGTTATTGAAATAATACGATACCGATCTAAAAATCGTCGGTCATTTTGATGTTGGAAATAAATATTTACGAATTTTTTTTAGCTTCGCTTTAAAAGTAATCGTAACTCAATAAATATGCCTTTTCACCAGTTTTTGCTTGACAACCAGCGCGAACTCCTCGAACAAACCC
>CALMSP010000200.1 GCA_937872405.1 uncultured Saprospiraceae bacterium
CAATCCGCTGTTCCGCTCGTTCTGGGAGCAGGGCAAGTTCTTGTTTAGCAATGCGCTATTTTTTGTAGGGCAATAGTCTTGTAAGTGTCGTTTTTTTATTAACTAAACCGAAATATGCCATATAAAGTACTGCTAAATATGGCGTATTTCATTTTTTTAGTTTAAGATTAGCTAAAAATCGGATATTTCCCTACCATTTTCAGGGTAATTTGCCATAAAAAACTGCTTTTGAACCTTCATTTTTATTGACTTTCTACAGGCGCAAAATTTTATTTTAGATTTTTTTGATAGCAAATGCTGTTCTTTGTTGTCTATTTCACTTCGTAAGTCATAATTTTGTAAAGCAAACAAACTGCCATAGACCAACGTTTCGTAGATTTATGAAAAGCGACTTTTAAATTACATAGTCGGACACCATTGTGTATTCTAATTCCCTAAGTCCAAATGAAGACGTTTCCTACGATGTAGAATTGTTTTCATTAACGCATAGCCGACACATTATTATGAGGAAAAAACTACTACTTTTTGCTTCCCTGTTGTTTTCATATTGTTATGTACAGGGTCAGTGCAGCGCGTATGCCGGCACCATGACTTTGAGTAATGATGGCAGTGGGAATATTCCACGCGCTGTTTGTTTTGGGAGTGCAGTTTCATTTGAAAACAATGGCGACTATGTGCTTCCACCTGCTGCGCCAGGCCGACAAGCTGGCGTCATGTTGGGCATTTTCAGCTGCCCGCCTACAAGCCGCAGCAATATCAATGCCGGTTGCTGGACAGGCTGGTATTGGACAGGCGAAAGTTTCGTCAATGGTAATACCCGTGAAATACAAAGTTCGGTAGGTATTAATGAATTCTGGTTTGCACCGATTGCCGCGGATGCGGTAGGCGCTAACCCCAACTACGATGCCAACGGCGATGGTTGTTATGATATTGGGATTGACCAGGCGCAATATTTCATTTTTTTAGATGAGATTCGCGTTCAGAATACTACCACAGCGGCCGATCGTTGTCAAGGGCGGGCCACATTGGTCATTTCTGGCGGTTCTCCTATTTTCAGGACACAACCGGCCCGAAGCTTTGGCGGTTTATACAATGTTGTCAACAGCGGTGGCGGCACCATGAATCTGTCGGGCGCACACAATCAAAATGTAGAAATTACGGGGCTTAGCACCGGCGATTTGATCTCTATTGACATAACCGACCCGAATGGTTGTACTGCTTCCTACACGTTCAACTTTATAGGCGCACCGCAGCCTGCTTTCACCTTTAATAATTTTTGTGCAGGTTCCAATAACAATCGCCCAACAGCAGCTACGCCAGCAGGAGGCCGCTATTCCTTTAGCCCAGCACCAACGGACGGTGCGGCTATCAATCCTATTACAGGTGTGATCACCAATGGCGTGCCGGGCACCACTTACTACGTCGTTTATACAACAATAGGCGCCTGTCAGGTATCTACACCACCGCAGGCTGTGATGGTACTGCCACGCTCGCCAACCCCTATTATTCCAGCGGATCAGCGCAATTTTGAGGTGTGCTTAGGTGAAAGCGCAATTCTAACGCCAGAAGGTGGCTCTAATTTTCGATTGTATAACAATCCTAATTACACAGGGCTGCGTGCTACTGGTAGCTCGTTCAACTTGGCTCAGTTTGGTACGCCAGGCCAACTAACAGCATTTTACGTTACCTCTATTGATGGCTGCGAGAGTGACCCAGTATTAGTAACAATTACAATTATTGTACCCGTATCGCCGGTGGTTGATCCAT
>CALMSP010000201.1 GCA_937872405.1 uncultured Saprospiraceae bacterium
CTGGCATCCAATCTTTTGGCTCTATTTTTTCATCGCGGTCAATACGCGCTTGAAATTCGTGTTCTAATTGCATCCTATCTGGCATAGCTCGTTCCATTTTTTGCATACAAAAGTACATCATTTTATATAAAAACGAACACTTGTTCGTATTGTTTTTCAAAAATAGTTGTTTTTGCACTTATGCTCTCTCTTTTTTTGCAAGCTGGGTTTGATGGTTTTTACGACACCTCGTTTTGGATTGCAATCACTTGATTATCAAGTATTATGAAAACGTGATCTGCCATACGCGGCTGCACCTCAGCCATCCCTGTGAATGCCCCAAAAGCAGGCAAAATGCCTTGCTGCTCGCCAAACCAGAAACAGGGTAGTCGCATACGCTGCCGACCTGCTCCACGCAATTTTACGCAAGGATGGATGTGCCCTGCCAGGTTATAAGCATTAGTCGGTGGCTCCGAAAGTGGACAATGCGTCAGCAGAAAATTATCCATTTGCAGTTGCGTCGCCTCCATATACAAGCGCGCTTCCGCATATTGTTCGGATTTCAATTGGTCGTGGTTGCCAGGGATCAGCCGAAATGTAACGTTGGAAAACTGATGCGTAAGTTCACAGAAATCGGTCCATTCGGTATTGAACGTACTGTGCGACAGGTCACCAAGAAAACAGACCTGTTCGGGCTGTAAATCTAATAGCAGGGCGCTGAGCCGTTCTCGGTTGGTATCCGCCAATGCGGCTGGTGCAGCAATGCCGTTTTTACGAAAATGCGTTGCTTTTCCAATATGTAAATCGCTGATTAATAGTGTTTTTTGCCGCGGCCAGTAGATGGCTCGGTCTGGATGGAGTTGTAATGTTTCACCGAATAAGAAGGTTGTTAACATGTAATACGATTTACAAAGCCCAATTGATAGCGTTCAACAGCCGCGCGTGTTTTTTACATCCAATTTTAAAAAATTATAATTTTATTTACTTTACAACAGATACACATCATGAAATCAGCATTTCATTTAGTCGGTTAGCCGCCATTTGATACCCATGCGAAAAGAAGCACGCGGATGCGCATAAAATGCGGTTTGATAAAAAAGGCGATCGGCAAGCAGGATATTCGTCAGATTTTCCATTTTGGCGAAAGCCCGAAAGCGCGTGACACGCATCGAAAAGAAGCCATCCAATGCCGGATAGAAGGCTACGGCTTGCTGATTTTGTAATTGGAACTGCCCAGTAACCGGATTGTAATAGGTGGCAAAGTACGTATCGTTGTAACGCAGGTCAAAGCCAAGTTTTACGTTCAACACCTTGAACCAATAGCCTTCGTAGTACAAACTATGTTTGGCAAACACGCGCGGCAGGCGCACCAAATCGGATGAAGTATTTTGCAGGGCCACCATGTTATCTATATGCACGAACCAGAACTTAAAGTTCTGTTGTACAAGGAGTTGTAGGATACTAATCGGAATGCTGGTTTGCTGCGGCAAGGCTAAGGTATCGAAATAGATGTAATTGTTGAGCAAGTGGTAGCGTCCAGTGACTCGGAGGTTCAGAGCAGGTAGCACGTAGGTGCCGCCGATCGTGGTTTCGAGGGTTTGGCGGAAATTATTTTCCCAAACCGGACGCTGCGACAGGTAAAAGCGATGCTGCAACAACGTAGGGCTATACAATTGATTAATAAACTCCCCTTCGAGGCGCCCCAGCTTGCCAAAATCCAGTTGCAAATTGCCTTGTACCCGATAGTCACCGAGGTTGTCGAAGAAGCCCAGGTGCCCGTAAGTTTCGAGGCGCAGCCGCTCACCGAAGCGCACATTCCAACGCCCCGTAAGAAACAGGTTATTGATCACCGAATCGCGAGGCTCCTGCCCAACAAAATGAATGCTGTGTACCAGCCCTGCCTCGAGCAGATCTCGCTCGGTACGCACATCAGAAGCCTTTCCTTTGCGCAAGCGGAAGGTACGTAGGCGAAAACTGTTCTCTATTTGCCGATGTTGCAAGTAATGCCGCACACCGCGCACATCAGTCCGCAACTGGGGAAACCAGTCGAAAAAAGTAGAATCCGCCACAACATTGCGATCAAAAAACTTGTACCGGTGGTCGCCTGCCAATAGCTGATGTATAGCTGTAAACGCGCGCGTGAAGCCTTTTATCGAATCTGGCTTTCCGCCAATTTGGAAATATTGGGTGTAAGCCAGTTCGCGGTGCTGGTGGCGAGTTTGCGCATTGTTTAAAAACACATCTGCCGAGCTGAGCGCAGCATTAGGTGCCTCAAAATCAGGCTCTACGGCTATGCCGCCATTGTCTTCATGTTCGATGGCATTGCCCGTAATGCTTAAAAATCCCTGATAGCGCCCTCCCTTGCCCTGCAACCAAAAACCCGTACCAACCGAGGTATTGCGCGTATTCTGATTGGGATACTGGTTTTGGCGGCCCAATTGGCTAATGCGCTTATAATCAAAGGTAAAATTTAGCCCACGCGCAAAATTGCGACTAAACGTGGTAGTCAGGTAACTATCGGCTTGCTCCGATCCTACCATAAAAGAAGCATTGGTAAAAGCCTTCTGCAAACGATAAAAGGGCATCTGGTGCGCTGGTAGCAGGTACAGGTCAAATTGATGCAGCCCTATATCAAAGCCACGCCGCCAGGAAGTTGGATGTACGATGGGGCGATGCGCCGATCCGAGATTACCTAAGTGCGCATAGTCAAAGTTGCGCTGGCGTACTGGATCATACTGTTGAAAATTGAACAGCAGGGAATCCGAGAAAGGCGTTTCTTGATTCGGATTATCCGCAAAGAAATAGAAAATACCTACGGTATCGGGCACCTCGTCCAATTGTTGCTGAAAAGCTGCGCTATCCGTAGGTAAAGGCTGCGGCGGCGAGGGCGGTACGTCTGGCGACGTCGTCACGGGTGGGCGCGTTGGGGTCGGGCGCTGTGCATACGCACCTGCCCCAAGCAAAAGTAATAGCAGTAAGATCCCCGACAGTCGGGCATAATTGTTACTTAGCGTCATCTCCAGTTATTACTCGCCTCAGCCCAGGTTCAAAACAGCCGGACTCATACCCATGCTGCTAAAACCGCCATCATGATATAGATTTTGCATCGTCACCATGCGGGTCAAATCCGAAAACATCACCACGCAATAATCAGCACAAGCTTCCGCAGAAGCATTACCCATCGGCGACATTTTATCGGCATAATCAAAAAATTCCTGGAAACCCTTCACACCGCTACCCGCAGTTGTCATGGTTGGCGACTGGGAAATGGTGTTCACCCGTACCTTGTTGCGCGTACCAAAGTGATAGCCGAAGCTCCGAGCAAAAGATTCGAGCAGCGCTTTGGATTCTGCCATTTCGTTATAATCCGGAAAAACGCGCTGTGCCGCCATATACGAAAGCGCCAAAATGGAACCCCAGTCATTCATAGCATCCTGTTGCCAGAGTACCTGCATCATTTTGTGAAAAGAAATCGCTGAAATATCAAACGTTTTCAACATCCATTCATGATTCAGATCAGTATAATCTTTTCCCTTACGTACATTGATTGACATGCCAATGGAATGCAATACAAAATCTAATTTGCCTCCTAGGGTTTCTTGCGATTTTGTGAATAAATTCCCTAGGTCATCCATAGAAGTAGCATCCGCCGGAATGATCTCGGCGTTTAGGCGTTTGCCCAATTCATTGATGGCGCCAAAGCGCATGGCCACGGGCGCATTGGTGAGTGTGATGGTAGCACCTTCGGCTACGCAGCGTTCGGCTACCTTCCAAGCGATGGATTTTTCGTCGAGCGCGCCAAAAATGACGCCTTTTTTACCTTCTAACAAATGGTTTGCCATAGTCCTTCTTTGTAAGTCACTGATTCGGTACAAATATATCAAAATCAGTTTGTTATAAAAATAGTATTGTTGTTATATCAAAGACGATTTACGTAGAAACGCACAACGGCGCTTGCGCTGCGTAAAGATAAGCGCTTTTGTGAAATACCGCGACTTTGCGTTGGAATTCCGCAAGGGCTACCAATCGGTAAATGCTTTATTGAATATGTCTTCCATTAATTGATTAGAAATGACGCGAATGGCTTCATCCTGAATGCTGGCAAGGTCTTGCGAACTTGGAAAATCGAAGAAAAAGGAAAAATTACTCTTCCATTCTTTCTTGTCAATATTGTTTTTGTAATCCACGGCAACATTGATGGTAAGGCGATTGATGGCAGTGAATTCGCCCGGGCGGGGCGCTTCGGAGGTCACCCGAAAATCCACAACCGTACCTTTGAATTCTACGTGTGGGTCTGTATCTGAATAGATTAAGCGAGATTCCGTACGAATTTTTTCCTTTAGTGCTTCGGTGAGGGTCTGCTCCAGTGTGGGTGGAGCGTTATCGGCATTGCTACGGAACTGCTCTACGTAATACGTTTTAACATCCTGCGAAATGCTTATCCCGCTCAAAGAGTAGCACCCTGTAAAGAACTGGCAGCATACGGCAGCTAAGCTACCTATCATAAAAATAACACGCCATTTACTGCAAATCATATTCTTTTATTTTTCTATATAATGTTCGTTCAGAAATGCCGAGGTCTTGTGCCGCTTCTTTCCGTTTGCCAGCATGCTTGCGTAAAGCCTTTCGAATCAGTTCTTTCTCATTATCAAACAAGGATAAATTCTCCTCAACGATTTCCGAATCCTCATAGCCTTGTATTTGATCTATTATAATAGGTCTGGCGTTATGATCATTATTTATTGGTTTATTTACTTCCTGCTGATGCAGCATCGTTTGGACATCCGTAGCTAGAAAATCGGGCGCAGGAGCCGTTTGTACGGGCAATACAGGCATCTGCAATGAGCGCAGACTCTGGCTATCAGGCACGCGAAGGTTATTGCTTTGAATCAGTTCGGATATGAGGGTTTTCAAGGAATTGAGGTCTGCTTTCATTTCAAACAACAGCTTGTATAAGATTTCTCGCTCCTGCATGGTTGTACTATTGGATTCTCTAACCCCTGATTCGGTGATAACCGGCAAATGTCGCTTGCCGATGTTGGGCACGATGCGCAAGAGTTGGTTTTCTCCGATGATGCGATCTTCCGCCAGCACCGACAGTTGCTCGGCGACGTTTTTCAATTCGCGGATATTGCCGGGGAAGTGATAGTTTTCG
>CALMSP010000202.1 GCA_937872405.1 uncultured Saprospiraceae bacterium
TTAACTTTGTTTCCTTATATTAATACGTCAACTTAATTTGAAAATGGTATTACAATCCACAAAACTATTAAAGTGGAAGGTGTCCGCTTCTATGAGCCGAAAATTAGGAATGCTCCAGTTTTCAGGGAACACCGCTTGGTTTTCCTGCTTTGTTTGGCAGGATATGATCAAGCAAGCCAATATTGCAGCGATTGCAAAAAAGCGGAAGGAATTGGGAACGGTGCACTTCATAATTGTTGTATTTTATTTGAAATTGAAAAAAATTATGGTCATAAAATTAGTAATCCAAATTAAAATGGGTGTAATAAAATTGAGGCATATTTTTATGATATAACATCGGTTATGGAGGGATATAAAATCAGATTAAATGGAATCATCTTCTTTGTTCCTGCATTTTAGATGCCCAAACCTTTTTTCGAGCTTGCGGAAAATTTCCTATTTTCGCGGCAAACGTATTGTAAATGAAAAAATTCAGTGCCGATATCGTCTTTCCGGTGAGTGCTGCGCCCATACGCGAGGGGGTCGTCATCACGGATGATCAGGGAACTATTCTGCAAATAGACAGCCGTACCGAGCATGACCTGGCTACCGTGGACATCCGCCGGGGCGTCATAGTGCCGGGTTTTGTCAATACGCATTGCCACTTGGAGCTTTCGCACATGAAGGGCAAAGCCGATACGGGCACCGGGCTGCTACCTTTTTTGAAAACGGTGGTCAATTTCCGCGATATTCCAATGGAGGAAATCCTTGATGCTATTGAGCGCGCCGACCAGGAAATGTACGAGGCTGGCATCGTGGCCGTGGGTGACATTTCCAACAAGGCGGATACCGCAGCGCAGAAAGATCGCAGTAAAATTCGCTATTATACGTTTGTAGAAATGTTTGATTTTCTGCAAGATAGCTGGACGGAGAAGAGTTTCAACGACTACCGGACGGTGTACGAGCAGCAAAGCACCGCGCATGGCAATCGCAAGAGTGTGGTGCCGCACGCGCCTTATACGGTGACGGCGGGCTTGTTTCGGCGCATCCGCGAACTCAACGCCGACGAGGCTACCGTCAGTATTCACAATCAGGAAACACCGCATGAAGATGCTTTTTTTCTGAATAAAACGGGCGATTTTCTCGAATTCTATAAAACATTCGGCTTTCCAATCGAGCATTTTCAGCCTACCGGCCAAACGTCTATTCATTACGCATTAGCGCATTTGAATCCGCGCAATCGCAATTTGTTTGTACACAACACGATGACCACCGCGTCCGATATTCAGGCGGCACAAGCTTGGAGTGACCGCGTCTATTGGGCTACTTGTGCCAACGCCAATTTGTACATCGAAAATCGGCTGCCGCTATATCAACATTTTATAGAAAATAATGCGCGCCTGACCATCGGAACGGACAGCCTAACTTCCAATTGGCAGCTGTCGGTGCTGGAAGAAATGAAAACCATTGCGCGCTACCAGTCTTACGTGCCTTTTGAAACACTGCTGCGCTGGGCTACCCTCAATGGGGCGGAAGCGCTGGATTTCGAGGCCGACCTGGGCAGCATCGAAGTAGGCAAGCGGCCGGGATTGAATTTGCTCCATCTCGACACCGATCTGAAACTCAAGGCCGATACACAAGTACAACGGCTGATCTGATTGGGTGCAGACTATTGGCTAATCAAGACCTTTCCGGTTTGGATACCGGCGGCTGTTGTCAATCGCAAAACGTACAAGCCATTTTTTAAACCGCTGATATTCAAATAACTATCGCCATTTTGCAGCTGTGTACTGCGTTGCAAACGACCGCTGCTGTCAAACAACTGCGCGAAGGCCTGATCTGGGGCGTTGCGAATGAACAGTACCTCTCGGGCTGGGTTGGGGTACACATCCAAAACGTCGTCGTACTTACGGGTGGCTACACTGGTTGTAATTTGTTGATATGCAGCAAAAAACAACACCGTATTGAGCACCGCCGGAAATACGCAGCCGCCATGATCCGCCATTGGATTCACATCATTTGATAACACATCAACCGCGCCCAGCAAATTCATGACCGAATCCGCTACCACGCTATTGCGAAAAGGCACTTGATCATCTGCTTGGCAATAAAATAAGCGCGTCGGGGCGATCGGTGCCCAGCGGTACGTGTCATTGTTGGATAAAGCGATATTGAATGGATGTTCCAAATTAGTAGCCACCTCATTCAGAACACTATCCTGAAACATGTAGCGAGCAATCGGCGCGCCAACATCCTGCGTAAGCTGCATAATTAGGCGTTCGTTGAGCGTGGATAAGGTGATACCTTCTTGCCGAAATTCCTTAATCCATGCGGCATATGGCTCTTTAAATGCATCCTCGATTCGCTCAAATAGTCCATACGCCAGATCATAGGACAACAAGGTGTAAGGCACATATGCTACAAAATTGTAAGGCGCTTCGCCCAATATCAATGATCGCATCACCGTAGAAATACTATATGGCCCAGAAAGCGGCGCAGCAGCCGTCACCGAAAAGTCATCTGGATAGTCCTGTTCCAATGTTTGATGCAAGGCCATAGCTGCATGTCCACCCTGCGAATAGCCTGTTACAAACACCTGCTCATTGAGCAGTAAACCCTGTTGCGCCGCATACATGCGCGCGGCGAATAGCATATCTACACCCGCCGAAGCCTCCGATGCTGCATGGACATAAGGATGGAAGCCACGCGAATCGCCTAAGCCTAAGTAATCGGGCATGGCCGTCACATACCCCAATCCGCCAAACACCACGCCCAATTCATAACCACCTTGCAAGTTGGAAGGCACGTCGTTCCGCGAATCTACGGTGCCGTGCATGGCACACAGCAAAGGCAAAGCCTGTGATGCGGAGCGAATCGGTACAATAAGTAAGCCCGAAGCGGTATCTGGTACGCCCTGCACGTCCAACGTGGTGTAACGCAATTTGTACAATCGAACGCCATTTTGCACTAAGGGCCCGTATTGTAGGGCTAACTGTTGCTGCGTAAAACTACCTTTTAATTGAAAATCAATCAATTCTTGCGCTTGGGTAGCGCACAGAAGTCCACTGCTAATGCATAATAGCAATAGGCATTTGCGTAACGAATCATTCATTGAATATAATTCAGCCTGATGATAAATAATTTTTTATTCAAAATATGCATTTTACTAAATGACAATCGAGCAATTTATAGCAAAATGCATAATAAATAGTTACAAACCATTGCGTTCTATTTCCAAAATGGCCTCCACATGCGCATCGGCAATTTGCTGCCGCACAGAATCTTTCATTAGTTCGGCGGCTTCTTTTTTATTGTTATAAAAGCCGTTTTCGGTGAGTACAGAGGTCATTGTAGTGCGACGCAACACAAAAAACTGCCCTTCAGGTCGAGATTTCAAATGCCGATTTTTGAATCCGGTTTTCTCAATCAAATGTTTTTGAAAAATCCCCGCGAGCTTTTGTCCGCGCTTACTACCATGGAAAAACCAAGTTTCGATACCACTAATACTATCGGCAGCCCAAGTATTTTCGTTGGCGGCCGGCGCAGCATTGGCATGAATAGAAACAAACAACTTTGGTAATGCCGACTGATGATTGTTGGCGCGATCCACCCGCCCTTGCAGGAAGTCATCAATATCCACTTCGGGTACCACATTGAAGTACTGGACGCCTTCTTTATCCAAGCGAGCCATGATGCGGCGCACAATGTCGCGATTGAATTCAAATTCAAAAAAACGGGTTCTGCCATCATCAAATATGGGCGAACGCTTGCCGGGCGTGCGTTGTCCGTGTCCATTATCGAGGCACCAAAGGTAGCGTCCTTTGGGCGCAGCAGGCTTTGCTGGCTGCGGCGTGGCGGGCTTGGGTGCTTCCGTTTTAGGCGGTTCTGGCTTAGATGGCTCTGGCACAACGGGCGTTGGCGCTGGTTGCGGTTGTGGCTTTACTTCATTAAAAATATCTTTATCGAATTCTTCTTCGGGGTCTGTTGGCAAAATCACTACATGATCCATTTCGCTGGCAACGATAACGAGCGTATCTGGTTTGATTTCTGAGCCGTCTTGCGGGATCAATTCTTCGGATACTGGCGGTTTGGGGCGCACCGGAGGGGTTCGATTCGATTTATCGCCGCCAAAAAGATTGGCAAAAAAGGCTCTGATAGTGTTAAAAAATTTGGCAAACATATGTATTGTGATTTTTTGATTGGGAAACTTAATTTTGCTGTAAATAAAGAAGTCAAATTTAAAATAAAACCATCAATTTTATCCAAAATAGGGTAAAATGAATTATTATTATTGAAAATAAACAACAAGCGACAACGATAGTTTGCGCCCACCAAATGTATGATGCGAGCAGAAAACGATTCAACAACCCAACCTACCATACCGCCTGCACCCTGGAAGTTGCAAGGCAAAGGCTTTGTCTTTTTGTATAAATTCGATACGCATATTATTGATAATGAGCAATTTATACCAGATTGGTTGCAAGGAAAACGCTGCCTACCCTGGGGTTTTGTAATGTTGGTTCACTACGAATCATCACCGGTTGGGGCGTATTATGAGTTATTGCTCATTCCTGGTTGGTTCCGCCACCCACAGGGCAACGCTTTTGCTATCACTAAAATTTACGTATCCAGCATGGATAGTGTGTTGGGTGGCCGCCAAAACTGGGGCATCCCAAAGGAACTGGCAGACTTTGACTGGCAAGCACAGCCCAACGGTGGTACGCAGATTAGCGTGGGCACAAATGCGCATAAGTTTCTGATTACCAGCATTCAAGCCAAAGGATGGCACTTTCCTCTTACCACCGGATTATTGCGTATTCCTTTGGTGCAAGAATTAGATGGACAGGGCTTTCAAGTGGGCTTTCGCGGGCGAGGGCAGGCGCGTCGGGCGCGTATTGTATCTATGAAAACTGATGGCGCTTTTTTTGCAGATTTATCCAATATACAACCGCTTGTAGCATTAGAGATCCGTTCCTTTCAATTAGCATTTTTACAACCAAACCGATTTGCACTATTTCCAGTTAAAAACGCCCCATCTAATCCTACTTAACAGGCTGTTTTACAACATGTTATAAAATCACACATTGCATTGCACCTGCACGAGCTTTGTACACATCCAGACATTATGCGCCATAAATGCTTGTATAGAGCGAACTTTTGCCTTATTCTGCTAATTTTGATCAGAAATACGCTGCGTTTTATGATAAAAATACGAAATATTATATGGCTTTATTTGGCATTATTATGTCATATTGCAATGGCGCAATCACTACCGCGATTCGATATACCTTTTGAAATGAATGGCCGCCAGTTGGCTTTCCCATTGGCGGGCGGGCTGAATTGTCCGCAGTTATCTGCCGTAGATTTGAATGACGACGGTATTCTCGACCTTCATGTGTTCGATCGGGTGGGCAATGTACAACTCACCTTTCTGAGCGATGGTGCGCGCTACCACTACGCCCCCGAATACGTGCAATATTTTCCACCCGTGCGCGACTGGATGATGCTGCGCGATTATAATGGCGATGGTATCCTGGATATTTTTGCTAACTCCGACGTTGTGACGCTCGATGGAGTGATGGTTTATACCGGTTTTTATCAAAACGGACACATTGCCTTTCGGCGGGTCACGTTCAATTGGTTTTACGATGTACTCTCTATTCCGTTGTCTTCTGGCAACCGCACCCAGTTGTACGTGAGCCGCATTGACTATCCAGCCATTGACGATGTGGACTGCGATGGTGATCTGGATATTCTGTCTTTCAATATTGCTGGCGGTTACGTAGAATTTTTTGCGAACCGTTCGATAGAGCGAGGCTTCGGCCGCGATAGCCTTATATTTGAACTTGCGGACCGGTGCTGGGGTGGCTTTTTTGAAAGCGGCATTACGGAAGTGGTGGACCTTGCCTCCGAGTTTGGCGCTTGCTTTCGGAATATAGATGAAGCAACCGTTCGACATGCCGGCTCTACCCTACTCACGCTCGACATCAATAATAATGGACGTAAAGACCTGATAATCGGCGACTTATCTTTTGATAATCTCAATTTGCTATACAACGCAGGCACCTGCCAGAAGGCTTGGATGAACGCGCAGGACAATGATTTTCCAAGCAATGATGTATCTGTCAATTTGCCTACTTTTCCTACGCCTTTCTTCCTCGACCTAACGCACGACGGCAAGAAAGACTTAGCGGTAGCCCCCAATGCGCCTCAGATTTCGGAGGATCGCAGCGTCATCTGGCTGTATGAAAATGTGGGCACGAATGAGTTGCCTCGGTTTGTACTGCGGCGGCAAAATTTTTTGAGCGGAGACATGATTGACGTCGGCACTGGCGCTCATCCAGTTTTTGTGGATTATAATGCCGACGGGCTAATGGATCTTGTAGTAGGCAACTATGGTATGTATCGCGCTAATGGGCTGCCCATGTCCAGGTTATTTTTATTTGAAAATGTAGGTACGACAACCCAACCGCAATTTAAATTGGTGGACGATGATTATCTGAATATGAGCGTTTTCAGTCAAAACACGTACAATTTCGCGCCTTGCTTCGGTGACTTAGACGGCGACGGCGACCTTGATATATTGGTAGGCGAAGACCTTGGACGGCTTTTCTATGCCGAGAACATTGCTGGCCCCGGCAAACCCTTTGTTTTCGGGCCCTGGCAGTACAACTACGCCGATATTGATGTGGGCATTGCCAGTACGCCTTGGATCGCTGATATCAACCGCGACGGCTTGCCTGATTTGCTCATTGGCGAGCGCAACGGCAATATTAATTATTTTCAAAATATCGGCACGCCAGATAACCCGCAGTTCCAATCGAATCCGGCAGTACTACCCAATACCGAGCGCTTCGGCCGCATAGATGCCCGCACACCAGGCCTTATTGCTGGGTACAGCGCACCCGTTGTACTGGATTTGGCATCGGGGTATCATTTGGTCACAGGTACTGAATTAGGGAGAATTGAAATATATAAAGACTTGGAAGTCAATATTTATGAATCCGCTAACACCATTACCGAGCAATTTGGTGACGTACTGGAAGGCGCTCGCAGTCGGGCGGCCTTTGCCGATTTGGATGGCGATGGAAGGCTTGAAATGGTGATCGGTAATATGCGCGGCGGATTAAGTGCATTCAAAACGGAGTTGCCCGCAGATAGGAGCACCGCAACACCCGACTTGTCTGCCTCGTGGCAAGTACAAATTTTCCCCAATCCGGCAGCGGAGCAAATTCATGTGCGGGTAACAGAACTGGCCCCCAAAAGGCTCCAATTGTTTAATAGTGCCAGTCAATTGGTAGCGCAAGAACAATGGATCGGATCAGATTTTAGTCTGGTAATCAAGCACTTACCTCCTGGTGTTTACATAGCGCGGGTACAGGCAGGCAGTAAGAGCACTACGGCTAAGGTACTGATTATCCGATAGCCGTCAAAGCCTCGGCCCGAATAGCAGCGTGCCAATGCGCACCATGGTGCTACCCTCCTCCACTGCGATTTTATAATCGTCGGACATGCCCATGGAAATTTCTTTGAATGCTGGCTGATTAGAAAAATATTTAGCTTGTATAATATTAAAAATTTCTTTCAACCGTTGGAATTCCCTGCGAACCTGATCATGATCATCGGTGAATGTTGCCATCCCCATCACACCAACAATTTTAATATTTTTAAATTCTTGAAAATCAATTGATTGCAATATGGCATCGGCTTCTGATAGCTCCAGCCCGTATTTGGTATCTTCTAGTGCAATTTTGAACTGTAGTAGGCAATCAATAATTCTATCATACCTAAGTGCCTGTTTATCAATTTCTTGTAGTATTTTTAAGCTATCAACAGCATGGATAAGATGCACAAAAGGCGCTATGTATTTCACCTTATTGCTTTGCAAATGCCCAATCATGTGCCAGCGAATATCTTTGGGTAGGGCTTCATGTTTGGAGGCAAGTTCCTGGGCTTTATTTTCGCCAAAGTCGCGTTGTCCTTGCTCGTAAAGTCGCATCAAGTCTTCTGGCAGGCGCGTTTTGGATACAGCCACCAAGCGCGTTGCGGTGGGTTGTAGCGCATCAAGTATTTGGTTGAGCATGGTATTTGGATTCAGTTCCAACTGGGCATATCTGGCATATTGGCAATAACAGTGTAAGCATTGCCTTTGTTGTACATGACCTGCATCCAGAGGTTGTCCGGCGGTGATTTAAAAAGATAATTAGCATCCATATCGGCTACTACCCAAGAACCATAATCCATTTCTTCAGCCAGCTGCCCCTCTGACCAGCCAGAATAGCCCGCAAAAAAGCGAATATTATGTGGTAAAATAAGTTGCTGCGCAATCAAAAATTTTAGCTTATCAAAATCTCCACCCCAGTAAATATTACTAAAAACATTGATACTCCCTTCCAAAAGATCGCCAACATTGTGAATATAGTGTATCGTATCTGTTTGTACCGGCCCGCCGAGTAATACCTCTGCATTGAATTCTGGAAAACTTTCCATCACTTCATCAATACGCACATGCAGGGGTCTATTCATGATAAATCCTACGCTGCCCTCCTCGTCGTGCTCACAAAGCAAAACCGCCGCGCGTCGGAAATTAGGGTCCAGCATAAAGGGTTCTGCTAATAGCACTTTCCCTTTTTTTACTTCATTGGTAACCATGGAATCCGCATTTTGGAAAAAACAACCATCATTACACCCCAGCTTGTTCGGAAGTGGTCGTGCAAAAATCGCTTTAAATATCATACCTTCATCCGAAAAAAGCAACAACCCAAGCGCCAATATTAACTGAATTGACGTAATTTGTCATTTTTAAAAGCCATTTTTTTATCATCCGATACAACCATGCCCGACGCTTGCTTACTCTTTGAGTAATAAAATAAAACGTCAAAGGCGATACGGATGATGCTATACGCCCTCAGCATGACCGATACAGAATTAATTGAAGCCTGCATCGCCAACGACCGACTGGCGCAGAAAGCCCTTTACGATAAGTATAGCCGGGCTATGTACACAACGGCCTACCGCATGACCAATGATTTTGAACTGGCGGAAGATGTCTTGCAGGAAGCCTTTATCAAAGTGTTTCGGCATCTGGCTGGATTTCGACAGGAGGCTACGCTCGGCGCTTGGATCAAGACAATCGTGGTCCGCACTGCGCTCAGTCATATTAAAAAGGGCATCCGTACAGAATCGCTCGAAGCGCATCATACCCAAGAATTATTAGACTGGGGGCAGCATCTGGATGCTGAGTATTTGGAGAAAGCCATCCAACAACTGCCGGAAGGCTATCGTGCCGTATTTGTATTGATAGAAGTAGAAGGTTATTCACATAAAGAAGTTGCCGACATGCTGAACATTTCGATAGGAACTTCCAAGTCACAATTGTTTCATGCTAAAAAGCGACTCAGAGCTTACATTCAGCAAGAAAAGGACAACCAGTAAATGGTTTTTTATATATGAAAGCACATTCCGAACAACACTATGCAACCTTGCAGCGCAGCCTGAACGAGCTGCCACAATACACGCCGACGGAAGCAGTGTGGGAAGCCATTGCTGTACAGTTGGATACCGACCAAGTAGAACTGCCACTACGAAGTGCTATTCAGCATCTGCCATCCTATGCGCCACCTGAGTACGTATGGGATCGGCTGGTAAATACCTTATCAGAAGCACCTACTTCAAGGCGCACGCGCCTGCTGCGCTTGGTGCCTTGGCTGGCGGCTGCATCTGTGATTGGGTTAGCGTTGCTGTTCGCCTTGCGCAGCTACCAACAAGAAACACCAGAAGCGTCAATAGTTATCGTGTATGGCCAGGAGGAAGTATTGCCAATAAATGCTGACTGGGATGATGACGAAACAGCTATCGCTTGGGTCGAGATACAATACCGCCAACAACTTACAGCTTTCAGCAACCAAACGCACGACAGCTTATTACAAGAGTTGTATGAACTCAAAGAGGCTAAAAGTGAAGTGCAAGCTATGCTGCAACAATATGGCGAAAACCCGCAGATTGTGCGTTTAATCGCTAAAATAGAACGCGAACGCTCGGCGGTGGTCAAAAAAATGGCACAATCCATTTGAGCCAATTCCATGTTAAAAAAAAAAAGGAACATAGCTTATAAACCAAAATAATATTGCTTTATCAATTTAATGATTTGCCCAGATATGTCTATCGTATTCAAAACACTGTCTATTTCCTTGTTATGCCTCGTATCGTGCCATGTGATGGCCCAAACGACGGTACAGGTCATTACAAAGAAAATAGAAAAAACATTTACTTATCGTAAAGGATATGAAGTAAATGTAGAGGGCGAACGCGCCGAAGTCATTGTAGAAAGTTGGGACAAAGACGAAATCCGAATATTGCTCGAACTCACGGCACGTCATCCTGACAAAGCAATAGCCGAACGCGACTTGGATGCCCTCAAATATGTAGCGGATCGGGTCAAAAACAAAATCTACGTCCGAAATTACCTGTCGCCAAGCGAAGGAAGCGCAACGTCGTCAACGTTGTCAGCACGATACACGATTTATGTACCGGCACACTGCCCCGTGTATTTAAAAAATTATTTCGGCACAATTGATGTAAGCAATTTATTAAGTAATATTAAAATTAATAGCGAATTCAGTAAAATCGGACTAAATAACTTGCAAGGATTAATGGACATCCGAACCCGCTTTGGCGATGTAATCGGTGCCAATCTTGATGGCGATATGACGCTCAATGCCCGCCGGTCAGATATAACCCTACGCGACATTAAGGGCAATTATGACCTGAATGCGCAATACGGCATCATGAAAATATATGGCAGCAAAGATTTATTAAGCCTGAATATAACAGCCGAAAAGACGGATGTCTATTTTTTTAATGTCAATCCAGCTTTATTCGCCTACAATCTGACCGCTCAAAACGGGGAAGTAAAACTACCCAACAACCTGAAATATAATATTATACAAAATAACGAACAGATAAAGCGAATACAATTCAAACCTACAAGCGAATACTTCGCTACCATCACCATTAGTGTATCCTTTGGCGATATTTTCATCAGTAAATAGTACCTTTTTCAATTGAAAAGGGCATACTCGTACGTCTTCAAGATATTGGCTTTCCAATACTTTACAAAATCCAAAATCGGACTTCTAAAATCGTAAATGGTATAAGCCCCCCTACCCGATGGCTTCGGCCAGCCCTTTCAGTCCTTCCGGGTCACCAAAATAACTAATGTGATCGCAGCCGACTGTAATTTGGCGCGGCGGCGTTTTCCACTTATCAGAACCCGGAATTCCGTAAATGCTATCCACAGCAACGGCAATATCGTTTGGAATTTTAAACAAAAACGAATCCAAAATAACATAATAAGTACCTGGCCGCTGAAAGCATTGCAACGCACGCCGCATAATATGCTGGTGCATTTCTACCATAGCAGACGGCGCCAGTTGGGTATTGCCAGCTACAATGGTGTAAGGAATGCCTGGGTCTGTGCCGTTGTTGAGCGCTTTGAGGAAAGGCGAATCATTTGGATCCATTTGTTGCAGCGTCACAAAGAGTTTATTGACAAACTGCCCCAACAAACTGATCGAGAACAGATACGGTTGTAAAAATGCGGCCCCGTTAACCACACGGGTGAGCAGCGCGGTAGCCAACTGATGTACATCTGACCAAGGCGACCCCGTATTGGGCGTGCCCACTTGTATCAATTGCTTGACCAAGGCATTGCCACCTTCTTTTTCAATAAACCAGCGCGACACCAATCCGCCCATCGAGTGCGCAATAATGGTGAGCTTTTGCCCCGACAATCCGGCTTCTTCCAAACGCTGTTTGAGCAGGCGTGCGTTATCCTCAATTTTAGTGTTCAGATTCTCATAATCAAAAGTAAGCGCGAGATCAAAAGGTGCTTGCAGCGGTGCGCCATTGCGTTGCATGCGACGCAGCATTCGAGGCATCTCAGAGGTATCCCCGATGATACCGTGAATGAATAGCACGATGTTTTTTGCTTTGACCACCTCTTCCCGAATGGTTTTCATATTTGTTTCATACGTAAAGTCCTCGCCTACTTCTGCGAACCGCGCCATAGCCAACTGCGGGTGCTTATATTCAAAGCCCAGCTTACTAAAAATAACCTTCTGAAAGAAAATTTTCACCGAACCTCCCAAACTGCGTGTGCGCGACGGCGACATAGGCGGCAGGCTGCTGATATGTACGTGACCATCGGCGTCAGCAAAACCTAAGGGCAGGTACATGCCGGTCTCTGGGTCGTAGCCCATTGGGATGATCAGTTCGTTCGGAGCCATACTATGCTGAAGATCCACGTCTAAAGGAGTTTCCGCACTGACCGCGTCGGCACCTTCCAAGTCGTAGAGTTCCAACACACTCAGCCCTGGCGAGTTGTGATTCCCAGTCGTAAACGCCATCATTTCCGCGCTCATATTGGCACTGCGCGTGCTCATGGGAGCAAACTGCATGGCGCTATCGGCACTGGAAAGCGAGCGCTCGGCCTCCGAAACGGCGCTTAATGCAGCCGTTGCAGACATACCACGCGGGGCAGTTACCTTCACGGCGCCATGTATAGGCACGGCTTGTCCGGCAGTCAACGCTTGCTTTTCCATCGGGCGTACAACAACTACTTCGATTTCGCGGGTCGTCCAGTCTGCTTCATCTGGAGTACTGCCTGATTGGCGGCCGGCTCGTTTCGTCGTAAGCGTTTCCGGGCGCACGTCCAACTCTAAACCATCCTGATTGTACCGCTGCGTATTCAGATACGAATCCGTACTAATGATCAGCTTGAAATATTCTTTCGCCTCTGTGATACCCCAAGAATGGTAAGCATCATCAATCGAAAGTGGAATCGTTTGGTAGGTCTTATTCTCAAAAGTATCCAAGAGCCAGGCTTCGCGGCCAGGCGCCAGTTCTTGCAAGGGCATGAATTTATTGCTGATCGCAAAATTGTCCATCAGATTGAGGGTGCTGAAGTAAAGCGTTCGCGTGCTATTGTTGCGAACCTTCATGCGAAATGCGGGCTGTTGCCATTGTCCGCTCTTATCCATCTCGTATCCAAATACCGGACTTTTTCGCCAGTCCACCTTTTCCTCAGGGGCATCATCTTCATAATTGCCAGCATCGGTCACTCGATATAATTCAATACTAATATCGCTGTCTTTAATACTCGTTTTCGGATTCGACAAAGTCAACAGGTTGCGCCAGTTGGCAACTTTTTCTGTGTGACTAATAAAAGCGAGCGCCGATGCTTCGGTGTAGCCAGGCACTCGTCGAAATACGGGGCGCTCGTCACCGGGCAATGTTAGGCGATAAGTATTGTCAGATACGTGCACTATATAGCTTATATCGGCAATCTCATTCGATATTTCGACAATCGGAGACGGTGTTTTCTGAAATGTACGTGTTAGTACGCGCTTGCCATCTGGGTTGGCGTCGTGCGCGAAACCTATTTTCATTTTCTTGAAAGCCAATCCCTTCACAAAAGCCTTGTAAGGTTGGGTTGTATCGCGGTTGCCCATGCCATCCACTTCGGATGTGTTGGCTTTCACGTTGGTAAGGCGGACCTTCCTTCCGTCCTCCAAGCTTACCTCGCCGCCCTCGGCTGGTATGCCTTGTATTAGCCCGCCGTTCATTTGCCACTTGCCTTTCAAAAACTGGATTAAAAAGTAAGGCTCTGTTGCCGGCATGGCGCCACCTAAGAAAAGTAAGTCTTTGTCGTTGGCGTTGGTGGCTTCTAACTGGGGCATTTGGTCGCGCACTTGATTGGCGATGCGTACTTGTAAGGTGTGAATCAAATTTTGATACGAGAAACTACCGCCATTTTGTTCCAGCATCTCAATAAGATTGTAGGTAAACAGACCGCGTTGTTTGCCATTGATTTGAGTTTCTTTGGCGGTTTCTTGGTCTTTGCAAGCGGCTAATTGTATGTAGCGACCGCGCGGCGGGCTGGCTAATTGAAAATTGTTTTGTACCGTGACCTTATAGTCTTGATGTCCATAATACTCTTGAAAGCGTGTCGGGAAGGTAGCAGCAGGCGCCATACGCGGCGTCATGGTGGCATCGCGGGTGATAGTACCCGAATGACAGCAGTCAAAGATGCTTACAAAATGTACGTCTTTCTTATCGGTAGCTTTCCAAATCAAATAAGAAAGCTCTTTGTCCATCAGGTCGCGCGCTCCGTGCCTGCTATCAAAACATACCAATGATTCGTTCATGCCGTCGGGGTCGAGGTGCATAAATTCTCGCGGCGCAGGGGATTGCGAACCATGACCACTAAAGTAAAACAGGCAAATGTCATCTTTTTTGGCGTTGGCAAAATGATTAAACGCCTCAATGACGCTTTCTTTCTTCGCTTCTTCGTCGGTTAGGGTTTTGATGTTCAGCGTTACATCCTTGCTATTCGCAAAACGGCGTTCCAAGTATTCTTTGAGTGCGTTGCGGTCGTTGACGCAGCCGCGCAGGGCGGGCACAGGTGCATTGTAGCGGTCAATGGCTATCATCAGCGCGTGAATAGTGCGTTTGCCAGGGCGACCAGCTTCCTTTGCAGTAACGTTTTTTGGTGTGGTGGGTTTAGTTTTTGATGTTTTGCTCATGCCAAACAGGGATTTAAAAAAGTTAATGATTGCGTCTATCATAATATGTTTTGTTTTTAAGTGCTCCTAAGAAAATACGTGATGGTAGTCAATGAATTATTCTTCGGCTATTTCTACTATGGTTCTTAGGCCCCTTCTTACCACAGGGTAATCGGCTTCATCAAAGTCCGATGGTGGCAATACTGAGAAGCTACCGCTGCTGGCGCTGCGTTCGATGACACTTGCGGGGGTATCCGTATAGCGAAACGAACCGCGAGCATCTGAAATGACACCTCGATCGAGGTAGCGCTTTGTAACGGCAGCTCGCCTTTGGGCGTGGGTCATAGGAGAGGATCCGAATGTCTCCCGAATCGTCAGATAAGCAGCTAATACCCTGCGTTCTTCGGCGGTGGTCCAGTTGGTTGGATTGAGTAAACCGGTTTCGCGCATGGCACGCTCAATGCAACTGCGCACATAGCCGGGCCGATTGACGTGATTGTCGAGTATAAGTCCTACGCCGTATTCTGAAGTGATGATTTGCGACAACAAAAATCCGTTAATGGCGGAAGAAGCATTCCAATAAAAATTCTTGAGCCGACTCAGCGCGTGTTCGATTTGAATCGCCTTCAAGCGATCATCTTGTCCGGCTAACCAAAAGCGAAATCCCCAGGGCCATAGCCGGAAACGGTTTTTGGCTTCTGTCGTATTAACGCGGTTGCCTCTAAAATTTAGAAAGCCATACGTACTGTTGGTTGCGGCATCTATATCTACCCCGTATTGCCCGAAGTACTCGTCAAAAATTTCCGGCTGGTACGCTTTTATTTTACGCAAGAGCGCAGGCAGTTCGCCGGTGGCATCGCGCTCGCCCAGCGTCCATTGAAAAATACCGATGCTCAGGAAAGCATTGTCCCAAGTATTGATGGCATCGAAGTTGCCTTCGTTTTCCGAAACGGCCAGCATCACGTTAATTGCAGAATCACTAATGTTGAGTGCTTGAATAAGATGCCGTTTGGTCTCGATAAATGATTTGATCGTATGATTACCGACTTGATAATATCCTCTTGCGTGTTTGATAAATGATACGCGCTGATTCCCAAGCGATACAATGATGTTGCGTGTTGTTTCTTCCTGCTGCAAATTTGTTAGCACGCTTTCGTAAAGATTGACCGCCGTAAAATTATCTCCATAATAATACAACAAACAATCGAGCAAGCCTTTAGCCAATGTGGTATTGAGCGAGCCATTGCTCCAAGTCAAGTTTTCCAATTGTGCAAACTCGCGTAAGGCGTCGCTCACGTTGCTTTGCACGAAGCCCAAGGCGCGCAAACTGAGTTCTACGGCTTGTGTACCGACGGCATCGGGTGTAGCTGGTTGGAAAAAGTCTTCGGTACGTTGGCGATGGATGGCCCGCAACAACAGTTTTAGGTAAGGCAATAAGCTATGGCGCTCTAAAATTTTAAGCGCTACGTCGGCATTGACGCTCTTTCCGTCAGTATTGAGTCCGTTGCGCAAGGCAAAGGCTTGTACGGCTCGCGCTGTGCTGGCGCCGTAAGTGCCATCGGCGCCCGATCTGTCCCAGTTTAGTTCTTGCCCAAAGCCCATTTCGTACAGCAGCTGTTGCAAGGATTTTACGTTGGGGTTTTTAGAACCAGCGCTCAATTGATTGGACAAAAGATTGTCTTGTAAAAGGCTTTGGATATGATGAACTGAGGTTGACATGTGTATAGGTATTTTTAGGTGTTATAAACTTACATCAATTGCATATTGCTGTGGTCAACTCTAAAAGGTATCGAATAATGTAAAAATTGTGACGGAGACACAAAAAAATTACAACGCAGACGATTACCGGCGCTCGGCGTCTTGCGGGCGCACGCCAGCGTTGCGAATGTTGATGACTTTTTGCAGCATGTCAAACCAAAAAGGCGCGCCCATAGAAATGGCTAAAGCTGTGACGAGCCACCCTCCCAATTTAAATAATAAGAAGAATACGGTATTATCAGCGGCGGCGATTTGTGCTTGTGGCGATTGTTGCCAGCCCAAACCCAGCGGTGAGGGAATTTGCTGAATTTCTTGGGTCAAAATAGTATAGAGCGAATCGCGTAGTACTGTCAATTGTTGCACTTGGTCGGTGTTGGCTGTTGTAGGTGCTTCTGCAACGGGTGTTTGTAAAGTTGTATTGCCGGCAACAAAATTAGATGCCAATTCAAGTATTTGTTGTCGGTCTTTAGAATGATGCGTCAGGTTGTTGTAAATTTTAAAAGTGTCGGCATCAAAAGCCAATGCAATGAGCAACCCAATAATCAACAGATTGCCTTGTACGCTACGCTTATACCAACCGGTAGCGCGATTCATGATTTCGTCGTAATGCTTTTTAAAAGTTGCTTTAGCCTGCTCAATTTTTGTTGTATCGGTTTCTATATCTGGCATCACCACTTCGCCAGAGGCAGCGCGGGTAAACGTAATAGGACGGCTGCTGTCGCTGCGATGCAATAGCAGTAATTGTTGCCGCAAATCGTCTTGCCGCATATGTGCCAGCATGTTGGGCATTTCTGATACGGTCTGCATCTGGCCGGAAGCGCTACGGTCAAAGTGGGTTTCGGCTACCGTTTGGTCGTCACCGAGTAGTTCTTGTACAACCGAGGTTACTTGTTCTGCGGAAAGGTAAGAGGGCAATTTGGTAAACCACAAAAACTTACTGCTGTATTTTTGATATACACGGCTTTGTTTTACTTTTTCTTCAAAGGTTTTAATTAATTGCTGCCGACGGGCGCTGTCACCTTCCGCCATGTTTTCTATTTCTAATAGCTTGACGACGCCTTTGAGCAATACCTTGCCGCGCAATGAGGTAAAGCCTGCCCATAGTTCTTGCAGCGTAGTGCCCAACAGACTTAATAAGAGATAAATAAAGATAAGCCCAATAATGATTTCTAATGTTTCCATATGTTGGCCGCGAATGATTAATAATCAGTGGTTTTGAGTCTTAATTTTAGGAATCTGCGGAAAAGGTACTAAAAAAATTGAATAACTTGCATAGAATGGATATTTAAAAAATAGGCATCAACATGATAAAAAAACAACGCCGGATGCAATCTTGATATACATCCGGCGATAATGGCTGTTGCGCTACTCGGTTACTTCGTTTGTGACGGGCGCATTAGCCGTTTTTTGGTTTACTTCAAAGCCCCAGTCACCTAAAACCTGTTCTTTGCCTCTATAAACACCTAACAGCACGTCGCGGACGACGCGCACGATGTATTTTACCGTGTTGGGGGTTTTAGAACTTTGCCCGTGGTCAATGCCAAGTGCAATGTTGCGGGCTTGTGTTGCTTTTTCTTTGTCGCGATTAATCTGACGGGCTTCTTCTAATTTCATTTCGGCTTCATACAGTTTGCTACTCACCCCGTCCCAGCTCAAGCTGTTAAGCAGGCTGTTGCTACCATCGTTGTAATGCCTTTGCATCACATTTTTTGTTAAGCTAATCAGCTCATCGGCGGTACGCGGAATCACCACTTGCACTTTACCTTTGGGCGAATTGACCGTGTAACCCCAATCGCCTAACTGACGCTCATTGCCTCGGTATTGCCCTAACAAAATATCGCGTGCAGCGGTTACAGCATAAAGCGGCGTGCCTTCTGTAAAGGTGTTTTGTGAGTTGTGCAAACCCAACAGCAGATTGCGCTCTTCAGTGAGTTTTTCGCGGCGGCGGTTTAGCTCTTGTAAGCGAGCGTGTTCGGTTTGAGCGGTATCCAATTTGTTTTGCAATTGTTCTAACAACGCGGGCCGAACGGTACTAACCGATCCATCTTGCTGATACTTTTGTAAAATACGCCGAGCAAGTGCAATTAATTGGTCGGCATTGTTGGATACAATGATAGAAAAGTTTCTTCGTGGCATGTGCAAATCTATTTTTGTGATACAATAATTTATTACAATCGCATAAAAATAAACTTATTTTTTCAAGTAGTCAATGGTTGCCTATAAAAAAAGTTGTTGCCTTATATATATAGTGTTTGAAAGGCAGTACCAGCGTTGCGCACATGATTTGATTGACATCACAATATTTTTCATAGCATCAAAACAATAATAACCAAACAACAAAAACGCTGTTTTTGTTATAAAAAGTAAATAATTGCGCAATAAATCACTTGCAACGCCAAACATTTATCATACGCTGTCAAATTTTTTTGATTTTTTGTCAAATTTTTATTATATCGTAGCCATAAAGTGGCCGCTAATAAGGTCAACGCAGCGCACCACTCCCCTTTTATTGCCTTTTTTGACACTGCAAAAGGTACCAACATTAGTACTATTTAATGCAAATACAACAATTTATCATGTTTGATTGACATCACATTGAGTTTATTTGACATTGTATTATATTTATTTGTAAAAAAATGACATTTATTTAACAGAAAATGACATGTTGGCTATCGTATTGGGATTTAAATTGTCAAAAAAGGATGTTTTGGGCAGCGATTATACTGATTGAGCTATATTTTTCCTGTTGGGCTGATCCGATGCGCGTTCTTTTTTACAATTTACATCCTTGTCCTTTCGAGTAGCGTAATTTTTTTTGAATGGTTGCTGTGCGGATATGGCTTTGTCTGTTTTGTAAAACAAATGAAAAAAATGGAAAACCTAAAGCTACAACTAAAAGCACTATATTTAAAAAAACAAAAGCTGACCACAACTTTTTTTGGTTGTTTGTTGTAAGTACTATTAAGATTGTTTATTTCTTAGTTTCTTTGCTGGAGTATGATGTTCAAAACTTTCACCGCCATATCGCTTGCGCTGCTCACATTGGTCACTTCGCTGACCTTTAGTGTGAACATGCACTATTGCCAGGGAGAAGTGCAAAGTTTTGCTTTGTTTGCCAAAGCCAAGTCCTGCCAGCACCTTACCGTCGCCTGCCCGATTCATGGCACTATGCAGGTAGAAAAAGATTGCTGCAGCGACGAAATCAAAATCATCGAAGGGCAAGACCACGAAGCGGCTTTCGCCAATACAATAATCGTGGAAGTTGCACCAATATACTTTGTGGTACCAACGTTTCTCTTTGACGATTCTTTTCTTTTTATTAGCGATACACCGTCTTTTTTACATTTCAAACCACCCGCCCCCAGCGGCCGACACCTGCGCGTGCTGGTACAATCCTTTCTTTGTTAGCATTTGCTGTATTGTTCCGGGCTTCCGGTATTGGTTTTTGATGCTGGATGATTGAACCGATCATCGCGTCCAATTATCAACAATATAGTCAACATGCTTAATCAACTTATATCCTATTTTTTGCACAACCGCTTGGTCGCCTGGCTATTGTTGCTGGGCTTTATTGGCTGGGGCATAGCCACTGCGCCCTTCAATTGGCAAAGCGACTGGC
>CALMSP010000203.1 GCA_937872405.1 uncultured Saprospiraceae bacterium
TGGAAACTTATTTCACTCGGCATATCAGTTATTATTTGGATAATGCAAAACGGCAGGCGCTACATATATTTTTATCGAAATTACAAAAACTAAATACTCGTCAACTCGAATTTATTCACACCAGTCTGTCGCCTGCGCTACATCCATAGCGCTTTGTTATTCAACCTAATACGGGCGTAGCTGTTGTATAGTCATTGTAAACAAACGATCATGAAAAATTACATTCCAATGTTTAGTATTTTATCCCTGCTGGCCTTAGTAGGCAGCGCATGTACCAATGTTCAAAATCAACATAACATGAGTGCAGACAAAGTAAAAGTAACTGATATTCAGACGGATACCATTCCGACTGATCAGATGGAAGTGGCCACGCTCGGTGGTGGTTGCTTCTGGTGTGTGGAAGCCGTTTTCCAAGACCTCGAAGGCGTGTATTCGGTGGCATCGGGTTATTCTGGCGGTTCAAAAGAAACGGCTGATTACAAGCTGGTATCAGGGGGGCGCACACAACATGCAGAGGTTGTACAGATTAAATTTAATCCGAATGTGATTAGCTACGGCGAAATTCTTGAAATTTTCTGGCATACGCACGATCCTACCACGCTCAATCGGCAAGGTAATGATGTAGGTCCGCAGTACCGATCGGTGATTTTTTATCATAGCGATCAGCAGAAAGCTATTGCTGAGCAGTCGAAAAAAGAAGTGGCTACTGGCATTTGGGACAAGCCAATTGTAACGCAGGTTGCTCCGTACAAAGCATTTTACGTTGCGGAAGAGTATCATCAAAATTATTATAAAAATACGGGAGACCGCAATCCTTATTGCACGTATGTAATTTCACCTAAAGTACAAAAAATGAAAAAAATGTTTGGTGATAAACTCAAGCAAGGGGAAAACTAAATAACTTTTTGTAGATATTATAAGCAAAAGCGGTTCGTTTAATGTATAGCGGACTGCTTTTGTATTAGCTTAAAGATCGGCGTCCATCTAATAGCAATAGGAGTTTGTAGCAATCAAGTACATACAGTTGGGGGCTTGGACCAAGTAAATGGCGCAGCATCCAAGGGTGCATGTATTTTAAAATATGATACACGAAGTTGGCTATACGATATTTTAATAACAAATCAGCAACGTGTAATAATTTGGTTTTAATGGTAGCATAACGCGCCCGTAGCAATAGCAAGTTGTGAATACTTTGCTTTGTTTTTTCTAAAAATACGATATTGATTTCCAGCCCAATATGCTCCAAAGGATTATCAATATGTAGTATATTTACATTTCGCTGCTGCAATTCCATGCCAAAAAGCGTATCCTCGTGCCCGTAAGAACGGATCTGCTCATCAAATCGGATTTGATCAAATATAGCTTTGGGAATCAGAAAGTTATAGGTTTTAAAAGCATCGTAAGGACGAAGCTGACGTTGTGCGACGGGCAGTTGTTCGCGTTGGCGGCCATAGTGCCAGTGTAGGTATCGTTTAGGGTCGGAAAGAGGCTGCGATGCGTAAGATCCGCCGCCGCAAATAAGTGTATCATGCTGTAAATGAGCAAGATATACTTGCATAAAATCAGAACGTACTACTTTGGAATCACAATCCATAAACAACAGAAAGGGATACTGGGCGCGAGCCGCCAGCGCGTTGCGAATTCTGGCGCGACCAATATTTTCGGGCAATTCTTCATACCGTATGCGTACTGGAGCGGATTGGGCAGAGGAAGCAATAATTTCCAGTAGCTGGCGATTGATCGTTGTGGTAGCAGATGTAGAAGCGTCGTCGAGACAAATAATTTCAGCGGTTACATTGCAATCTAACAGTTGTTGATACAAATTGGCAACCAGTTCGAGCACATCTACATTATATACCGGTATCAACACAGAAATCATGCTTATAGCATCTTGATTGTTGTGATGTGGAAATGTAATATTTGAGGGATTCTATTATACATTATTCATCATTTCGGAGGCCCGTTTGTGCGAAGTAAATAATGATAATACCAGCAAGGATCATCAACAAGCGCATTAGAAACCCAAATAAGCGGCCGGGCGCATCTATCCAGGTTAGGAAAGCTAATTGCAAGCCAACTAAACTTAAAATAAGCGCCATAAAACCAATACCAGCCAATAAAAAGCCAACCAAAGTGAGTATTCCCTTGTTTTTTGTCATGTATTTCCTTGTTTTTGTGTGCATGAAACGCCCGAATGCTTTGCAAAGTTTGCATTGGGCGAAAGTTACAACAAAACCGTCCGCTTTTTGCAAAAAAATGAGCAGTTTTGTTGGCATAATCAAGTCGTTTATTTTAATAATCACAACACTACATGGTCAAGCTCATAGAGTGCCCGCGCGATGCGATGCAGGGGTTGAAAGAATTCATCCCAACCGACGTTAAAGCAGCTTACATCAACCTACTGCTGCAAGCAGGGTTCGATACCATTGATTTTGGCAGTTTTGTGTCGCCCAAAGCGATTCCGCAAATGCGCGACACCCCCGAAGTGCTTAAGCAACTTGATCTGAGTACGACTAAGACGCGCCTGCTGGCCATCGTAACCAACCGTAGAGGCGCCGAAGATGCTGCCAGCTTCGCAGAGATTACGTACTTAGGGTATCCATTTTCGGTATCAGAAACCTTTCAATTGCGCAATACGAATGCTACTATTGAAGAATCATTAGAGCGCGTAGCCGAGATTCAGCATATCTGTGCGCGTACCAACAAGCAGCTTGTATTGTATATTTCGATGGGCTTTGGCAATCCATATGGTGATCCTTGGAACGTGGATATTGTGCGGCAATGGGTAGAGCGCTTGATGGAAATGGATATTCATATTTTTCAATTGTCGGATACGATTGGCGTAGCCAGCCCAGAGAGTATTCGTTATTTATTTAGCCATTTGATTCCTGCCTATCCGCAAGCTGAATTTGGCGCGCATTTTCATACGCTACCACATAAATGGCGCGAAAAAATAGTAGCCGCCTATCATAGCGGTTGCCGGCGTTTCGATGGTGCCATTAAAGGTTTTGGTGGCTGCCCGATGGCCAAAGATGATCTTACTGGCAACATGCCTACGGAGCATCTGGTGGATTTTTTTGCTGATAATCAGGAACTTACAAATATAAATCCGATTGTATTTCAAAAAGCGATGGAAATGGCCATGCAGGTGTTTCCGTGACTTGCATTACCACATACATATAATACCGTTTACGATTTCTGAAGTCCGAATTTCGATTTTGTAAAACATTGAAAGACAGTCCTTTGCGAATTAATACGTCGTTTCCAAATGGAAAAGCCATGAGCTGTTTCCAGTATCCAAATTTATTGAAATAAAAATAATTGCTTTTTAATACAAAGCCATCAATTGTTTTTTATTTTTGCTATAAATCCAAATTATAAACGGTAAAAAATAAATGTTATGGCAAAAACAATGCAATGGTTTCTAGACAAGTATGGCGAAAGCCATCAGAATGCAACCAATAAACTTATTCACTGGGTGTGTGTGCCAAGTATCATGTTTAGTCTATTAGGGTTGATGTATGCCATCCCCTTCCTAACGGAGCGAGGCTTATTCACCAATTGGGCGGCCGTATTTTTAGCATTGGCATTATTATACTATTTGCGCCTGTCGTTGCCTATGTTTATTGGGTTTTTAATCATTGGCGGGCTGATGTTACTGGGTAATAATGCTATTTACGAAGCCGTAGGCAATCATGCAGGGCAGCTGGCACTGGTTTCCCTCGCTATTTTTGTCATTGCCTGGATCGGACAGTTTATCGGGCACAAGATTGAGGGTAAAAAACCTTCTTTTTTAGAGGATGTGCAGTTTTTGCTTATTGGGCCGGCGTGGTTATTACATTTTATTTACAAGAAAGTGGGTATAAAATATTAATTTCGGGTTTGAATCTTCAAACTCGATTTTTACGGTGAGCCTATTCGCATCCAACAATCGCAAAGAACAGATTCAGCGCCTACAGGCTGATTCTTTTGATGTGCTGATCATCGGCGGCGGCATCACGGGCGCGGGTATTGCCTTGGATGCAGCTTCGCGTGGCATGAAGGTGGCGCTGGTTGAAATGCGCGACTTTGCATCGGGTACCAGTAGCAAATCCACGAAGCTTATTCACGGTGGCTTGCGTTATCTGAAGCAATTGGAAATAGCACTGGTGCGTGAAGTAGGTAGCGAACGGGCTATCGTACATCGCATTGCGCCGCATTTGGTCACTGCCGAAAAAATGCTCCTGCCGCTAATACAAGGTGGCACTTACGGGCGGTTGGCTACTTCGCTGGGGCTTATGGTGTATGACTTTCTCGCGGGGGTATCCCTGCAAGACCGGCGGCGCATGTTGAGTCGAGAAGAAACTATAGCCGAAGAACCACTACTACGCGAAGACATTATCAACGGTGGAGGATTGTATGCAGAATATCGCACAGATGATGCACGCCTCACAATCGAAATTATAAAAACAGCCATAGCATACGGCGCCCTGCCAGTTAATTATGTTCAAGCAGCAGATTTTGTCTATCAAAATAATCGCATAAAAGGCTTGCAATGCCTTGATTTACTGACGAATAGCCATTTTGAAATCCGTGCGACCTACGTGGTAAGTGCGGCAGGCCCCTGGGTTGACCAGTTGCGTCAAGCAGATCGTTCGCAGCAGGGTAAGCGCCTATTCCATTCTAAGGGTGTTCATTTGGTGGTGCCACACAAGCGCTTACCCCTGAAAAATGCTGTGTATTTTGACATTCCGGATGATGGGCGCATGATGTTTGCCATACCCCGCCATCGTGTTACCTATCTGGGTACAACGGATACACCTTACGATGGTGATTTGAATCAGATACCAATTACGCGCGCTGACGTGGAGTACATTCTCACGGCTACCAATAAGATGTTTCCCAATGTGCAACTCTCCTTGCCCGATGTGGAGTCCAGTTGGGCAGGGCTGCGGCCACTCATTTTTGAAGAAGGCAAAACCGCTTCTGAAATGTCGCGTAAAGACGAATTATTTGAATCTGCTTCGGGTCTGATTTCTATAGCTGGCGGTAAGCTAACAGGCTATCGAAAAATGGCGGAGCGCGTGGTGGATTTGGTTGCCGCGAAGTTGAGCAAAGAACATGGCCGCTATTTCCGAGGGTGTAGAACGGACACGATTGCATTGTCAGGCGGACCTTTTCAGGATGCTAAAGAGGTGAACACTTTCAAGCAACTGATCACAGAACGCTTGTATTCGTTGGGCTTGAGCGATTATTATGCGGACTATCTGGTGTCCAACTATGGGCGGGCAGCCACTACGATATTGGACAATATGCCAGTGCAGTCCACATCAGAAATCACTTTAGCGCAAAGTGAAGCGCAGTATTGTTTGGACGAAGAATTAGCTTGCAAAGCATTGGATTTTTTCAATCGGCGTAGTGGGCGCCTATATTTTCACATTCAAAGTATTGAGCCAGTGCTCGATTCCGTGCTAATGACATTTCAACAAAATCTGAATTGGGATGCCTCGCGCGTAGCACAAGAGCGCGAAGAAGTGTTAGCTACCCTTCGGAAAGTTGTTGATTTTCAGTAGTTTAAATATAATTATTGCATACAAAAAGCGGTGCTTGTCATGATTACAAACACCGCTTTTGAGATATGATTATAAATCGTTTATCGGATAACCGTTACGTCACCACGAATAATAACACCTTCCGAAATATTCAAACGCAGAATGTAATAGTAGGTTCCTTCTGGCAGATTCTGGCCGGTTTGGTTCGTACCTTCCCAATCGTTTTGATACGGACGCGCCTGATAGACAATATCGCCCCATCTGTTGAATACAATCAATTCATTATCAGGGTATTGGTCAGGATTAATGAGCAATTCTTCAAATACAAAGCGATCATTTATGCCATCACCATTAGGGGTGATACCATTGACGCGCGGCGGCTCCTTGAAGTTCGGGTCTCGTTCAATTTGTACATTTACAATAGCTTCATCGCATAAATCTGGGCAGGCATTGCTGCAAACCTTGTAGGTGAATTGGTCTTCACCAAATACACCCGCTTTCACAATGTACCCCACGCGGCCGCCTTGTACGTCGGAGATACCGCCAAGAGTTGGATTGCTGACAATACTTACCGTCCATTGTGATACGCCATTCAGATTGTCATTACCTGTTACGAGTATGGAGCCTCTGGTTTCGCCAGCTTTGAGTGTCAATGCGTCGTCAGCGGCAATAGGTAGCGTTTCTAATTTTACAACAACGGTATCAGCACTGTATTCGCCGCAGCCAATAGCCGAGAGCGCCCAAATGAAGCGATTATCGCCAGGTTGCAGGTTGCTCACATTGGTAGCCGTTTGGGCAGGGTTGCTAATCGTAGCACCAGAAGGACTAGTCCAAACACCAGTAGTGCCTGCGGGCAGATTGGCACTAAGCGCAGCGGTAGGTGCGCACACGGACAGGTCGGCACCAGCGTTGGCTCTATCAAGTTGAATGTCGAGCGTTACCTGCACTGTAGAGGTATCAGTGCAACCATTAGCCGTATTCGTTACGATCAGTTGGTACGTGCCAGCGGTGGTCGTTTGGATGGTTTGTGCGGTCGGATTGGCAATCGAACTGCCCCCGCTTACTACGCGCCATTGATAGGTAATATTAGCTCCTGATGAAGAACCTGAGCCATCAAGTGTAGCTGTTTCACCGCAGGAAATCGAGCGATTGTTGCCAGCACTGGACATGGGCACATCGGGTTCTTGTAACGTCACGACGGACGAGGATTCACAACCGTTGTCGGTGCGAACAATGCGCAATTGGTACTGGCCAGGGCCGGAAACACTGGCAATCAATGGATTAGTAGCATCGGGTTGCACAGAGCC
>CALMSP010000204.1 GCA_937872405.1 uncultured Saprospiraceae bacterium
TCATCGAAATCGGGCACAATGAAGTGATTGTAATACAAAACTCAGGTTTCGCTGGCGATGCTAATAAACTGAAAAACAAGACTTTAGAATTGAGTTCCTTTTTCTATCTGAGCCAATTAGCAGTCCAGGACATCTTTCAGGTAGCTCAGGTACGCACCTTTGCCAATTTTGTATTGCACAGCACTTTGCTCGAATTGGAAATTCAAAAATTGCAAAAGAAATCGCCGGAAAAAGAGCAGTTGTCGCTTTTTTAAATCAGATTTGCAAAATAAAAATGCGCTGAAAAATTACTAAACCATAGCTCGAACATGAAACCATCCAAAGAAAAACTCTACGACGCCTTGGGCGAATTGATCTATGCCGTAGCCAAAGCCGACGGGTTGGTACAAGAATCGGAAGCTTCCAAGCTGCAAGAAATATTGCAAAACCATCCCTGGGCGCAGCAAATCCAATGGTCTTTCAATTATGAAAAAAATCGGGACACGTCCTTAGAAGAATCATACACGAAGGCTTTAGAAACTTGCAAAGACTACGGCCCGAGTGAAGAGTACGAACATTTATTTGATATTTTGTATCAAATTGCCAAAGCCAGCGACGGATTGGATCGCGCCGAAGCCAAGGTGATTGTTAGGTTCAAGATGGCGTTGAAAGAGCATTTTATGAATAATGAATTTTGATGTAAGTAAATACGCGGAACAAACTTATTTTTTTATTTGACAGGACAGAATACGGTAAATCGAAAATGGACGGCATCCGGCATCCTAAAAACTCTGTAAATCCTGTAATAAATATCATATCGCATCAAGTTTTTATGATGTTTTTTGAATCATATACCATACGGTGTCAAACTTTTTTGATGTGTTGTGAAAAATATATGACTTATCGCCTTTCATTTATCATATCACGTCAAAATAATACGATATTTCATTCAAATTATAGCATGTTTGTTCCATAAAATTGCCGGTATCATTCTAAAACAGGCACTTATCCGCCCTTGTACAGCCCCTGTTAGCATCGAAAAAGGGGTGGTTAAGGTTCGTTTGTTATATTTTTTTGTTGCGAAATGATATATATTTGACAAAAAATCAAATAAATTTGACAGCATATGATAAATATTTGACAATGGAGGGTTTTACTTTAGCAAAATAAATACCGCGCACTATTGTACCCCATCCCTATTTACTTCTGCCGCCTTATTTGATACACATAAAGATAGTTTCCGGTCATATCATATTTTAAGGGGCTATTTTTAGTAGTTGGTCAAATCCGTTGTTTTACTTTTCAGATGTCGCAAATCTTAAATATTTACGACATCTCATCCCAATTTGAAACACTAACTACACTTTTTAATCATCATTTAACGCTTTATTTTGTGTAACTTCCGCGCTGATTAGCGTTGTATGGATGTATAAGTTGCATCTTGTAATGTCTAAAAATCGTAAACAAGCATCAAATTAAGCCAACTATGAGCACAGAAAAAGGATTAAGAACCTACGCGACCGTGATGACGGTATTGTTTGTATTAGCATTAATCGGGCTGGCGATTGCCCTGTTTAGCCGATTCAAAGCGAGTACAGAGCTTGCCAGCGCTAACGCCGAACGGGAGGAACTGCTCATCGAGCGTACCAATTTAGAGCGCGACCTCGACAGTCTGCAATCGGTGCTGCGTGTCGCTACTGCCGAAAATGAAAGCCTGCAAGGTTCATTAGCAGATTTGAAAAAACTGGTGGAAGAAAAAGAAGCGGCCGTACAAAAGATTCGTTCGCAATCTGCCAATAGTACGGAAGCCCTGCGCCGAGAAGTGAATCAGCTACGCCAATTGCGTGGCGAATTGGAAGGCGCCATCGGTCAGCTGCAAGCAGAAAATGAACAACTACGCGCAGAAAATGTGCGCCTCACCGAAGAAAACGTGCAACTCACCGCTGAGCGTGGGCAACTCAGTTCGCAGGTGGGCGATCTGGAAAAATTCAACAAAACACTGCAGGATCAAGTGGCCAAACTAACGCGCGCGGGAGTAAAGGCCTCCGCATTTCGAGTGGAGGTAGAGCGAAAATCGGATAAGCTAACCACACGCGCCCGCCGTACCCGCGAAATCGGTATTTCCTTCGATTTGATTGACCTCCCAGAAGAGTTTCAAGGCACGCATACGCTGTATCTGGTGCTCACCGATGTGAATGGTGCTTTGTTGCCTTTGGAAGGAACGACGACCAAAGCCAATATACCCACCCCAAGTGGCACACCTTTGGAAATCGTAGCGCAGCAGACCAAGCAGGTAAACTTGGCCCGAGCACAACGCCTGAGTTTTACATATCCGGTTTCGGAAAAACTTAAAGCAGGCACTTATGTAGCCAGTGTTTATGCGGATTTTGGCATCCTCGGTTCTTCAAGTTTCCGATTGAATTGACGGCATATTAGTACATGTAAGAATATTGCCTGGCGGATTTATCTTTCAATGCGAGTAAATCCGCCAGGATTTATATAAAAAGACCTCCGCTAAACTACGCTCGTAAGGCACACAAATCATTATGCAAATATTAAATGATGTTAAAAACCATTTATAAATAGCTTTCATTTTTTTGAATATTATGATGATAAAAAAATACATTTGGGGCTTTTTATTGCTTTTTGTAATAAATGGGTGCGTTGCCAAAAAAAAATTCATAGCCGAATATGATGCGCGCCGCGCTGCTGAAGCGCGTGAAACCACCTTGCGCAACACCTATGCCGACACGCAGACGCAACTCACAGAGCTTACCACGCAAGCCATAGAACTAAGCCGCCGGATAGGCAGCTTGGAATATCTTAATAATCAATTGCAAACCGAAAATGATGCCCTGAAAGCACAAATGAGCAATTTGTCATCCGCATCTTCTTCTGAAATTGAGCAATTGCGCCGCAATATCCGCGAACGGAGCGATACACTACGCCGACGCGAACAAACGCTCAGCGAGGTGCGCAACACCATCAAAACTCGTAGCGACGAACTTCGAGCGCTCTTCGCACGGGTGGATACGACGATGCAATTTTATCGTTTCGATGGTATTTTAACAGAATACGCACAAGATAAAGCCATTGTAATCATCCCAACCGACCGGCTATTCGATGCCACAGGCACTCGATTGAGCAAAAATGGCGAGGAAGTGATAGCACGCTTGGCACCGGTGTTAGGCAACAATCCGAATATTGATATCACCGTAGAAGGGCATACCGATAACACCCGCCCCAAGAGTAGCCGCTTTGCGGATAACTGGGAACTTAGCGCTACCCAAGCGGTCATTTTTACGAAAGCACTCGTGAAAGGCTCGCAGATTGTGGCCGGACAGGTGGCGGCGGCCGGGCGCGGTGAATTCTTACCTCGGGCTTCCAACGAAACCCGCGATGGCCAAGGTCGCAATCGCCGCATCGAAGTGGTGTTAGCCCCCAAAACCAGTGACCTCATACGCGCATTAGAGCGCCAAGTGGGCAAAGAGTAGTACTGGTTTTAAAAAGTCTGAGACACTGATTATCAATGCATTACAAGAAATAGAATGCCTAATATTATTGTCACGGATGGTCGCACGCTCAATCCAGGCGATTTGCAATGGCAGCCACTCGAAACGCTGGGCACCGTGCAGGTCTATCCACATACTATGCCGGAAGAACTTCTCCCACGCATTGCAGCGGCCGACATCATAATAGTAAATAAAACATCAATTCATGCACCTATTTTAAAAGAATTGCATCGTTTACGTTGTATTTGTGTAAGCGCTACCGGCTATAATAATGTTGATATTATAACTGCCGCCTATCAGGGCATTCCGGTATGTAATGTATCCGGCTATGGTACAGCGGCCGTAGCCCAGCATGTATTTGCCCTATTGCTCGAAATGACCAATGCCGTGGCGCGGCACGATGCGAGCGTTCGAGCAGGCAACTGGTCGCAGCAGCACGATTTTTGCTACACCTTGCAGCCTATCATTGAGTTGGCAGGCAAAACAATGGGCATCTATGGTTTGGGTAGAATCGGGCAGCAGGTGGCACGCATTGCTCAAGCATTCGGCATGCACGTACTGGCTACGCACAAGCAGCCTATGCCCAAGGCCCAGCCCGATATTACCTTTGTGGACTTACCTACCTTGTTTCAAAAAAGTGATGTTATTACGCTTCATTCGCCATTAACGCCTGATAATGAAGGCATTGTGAATAAAGATTTATTACAACAAATGAAACCCAGCGCTTACCTAATTAATACTGCCAGGGGTGGATTGATTGCGGAAACGGATTTGTATAATGCATTAACAACCAATCAATTAGCTGGGGCAGCACTCGATGTATTGTCTATAGAGCCTCCGCCGGCCGAGCACCCCTTGCTTCATGCGCCCAATTGTCGCATCACACCGCACAACGCCTGGGCGAGCCAAGATGCGCGTCAGCGCCTGCTCGATGAAACCATCGCTAATGTAGCTGCCTTTTTGCAAGGCAAGCCGCGCAATGTGGTAAATACCATTGTAAATAACTAAATAACATCTCGATAATTAGTTGATTTTCAATAAACTATCAACCCATCAACTTAAAATGGCAAATAATACGTTATGAAAATTCTGCTGGCGCACCAAATTCGTGAACTCGACGCTTACACCATCCAACACGAACCCATTGCTTCCATTGATCTGATGGAACGGGCTGCGTTGGTTTTCGTCAGGTGGTTTGAACAACGATTTCCCGACACTGATCGGCCGGTGCATATTTTTTGCGGGCCAGGCAATAATGGCGGCGATGGATTGGCCGTAGCGCGGCTGCTGCACCAACGCCTCTATCCGATAACGGTCTGGATTTGTGACGCCAATGCCAAACAAACGCCTGATTTTCAAATAAATATACAGCGATTGCCACAACGATCTGATCTGCAAATTTACACCATCAAACCCAATGAAGCGCTCCCTATCCTATCCGCTCAGGCGCTCCTTATAGATGCAATATTTGGCGCTGGGCTGAATCGGCCGCTCAGCGGCTTTTGGGCAATGCTCATCACGCATTTGAATCAGCAAGCGCTTACCCGCATTGCTATTGATATTCCAACAGGTTTATTCGCCGATCAGCATACCACGGGCGTCAGCCTGCACGCGCATTATACATTTAGTTTTGAAATGCCCAAATTAGCCTTCTTTTTCCCTGAAAATCAACATATTGTAGGTGAATGGCACTATGAAAGCATTGGATTGCACCCGGATTTTATAGCTAAAGCAGATACGCCCTATTATTATATTGATATTAAAATCGCTAAACAATTACATCATAAACGCCAAAAATTTAATCATAAAGGCAATTTTGGGCACGCGCTATTGATCATGGGGAGTTATGGCAAAATGGGCGCCGCCATTCTTGCCGCACGCGCTTGCCTGCGCAGTGGCGTTGGGTTGGTCACGATACACGCCCCGAAGTGCGCTTACCCTATTTTGCAGATGAGTGTACCGGAAGCGATGGTGAGCATAGATCGGCACGAATTTTACCTGTCCGAAATTCCATCCCTGAAGCCATATCGCGCAATTGGCGCGGGTTGTGGGTTGGATCAGAAAAAAACCTCCCGTGAAGCCTTAGCCCTACTGCTGGAGCAAAGCGCACTGCCCATGGTGCTTGATGCGGACGCACTCAATATGATCAGCAAGGAACAAAAATTGCTGGCTAAGCTGCCGCAGGGGAGTTTACTCACGCCACATGTACGCGAATTCGAGCGCCTGTTTGGCAATAGTGCGAATGATTTTGAACGCCATGAACTACAACGGCAGCAAGCTCAACAATTAGGCGTGTATATCATTTTGAAAGGTGCGCATACTTGTATTACCACTCCGGAAGGAAATTGTTATTTCAATGCAACCGGCAATCCGGGTATGGCTACGGGTGGTAGCGGCGATGTTCTTACAGGTATCCTCACCGGCCTTTTAGCACAGCAGTATAGCCCATTAGAAGCGGCGCTATTAGGTGTTTATTTGCATGGGCTTGCGGGCGATCTGGCGGCGGCAGCCATTGGGCAGGATGCGCTCATCGCAAGCGATCTTATCGAATATCTTGGAAAGGCTTATCTTGCTTTGCGATGATGGAGGGGAATGGGGATGTGGGCGAATAGGGGAATTGGCTTATACGGTGCTGGATCAAATGGGTGGATGTGATTTCGTAAATCTTTGAGATTTACGAAATCTGAACAAAAAAAACAACTGTTTTGACTCCCTATCGGGTTATACCCTTTACGATTCTCGAAGTCCGATTCTGGATTTTGTAAAGTATTGAAAAACAAGCTTTTGAGAATAAATAAATACGTCATTCCTAATTAGAACAGGGTATGATATCTTTCAAAATGTTAACAACGTTTTAAGATAGCTCATCGCCATTGACAAATCTATCAAAATAAATTTACTTTGTGATACGGTTACTTGTGGTAGCCGTAGAAATCACCTGTAAAAAAATCATCCGACTATGCAAAACAACCACAAGCCAGTTGTACTGATAATGATGGCGCTCAGTTTGTTGTTGGGGTTGAGTCTTGGACAAAACCACCGGCAGCACACGCGCATTCAACAGTTACAAGCTTACCATTATGACGATTTGGCAATACTGACTTGCCGATTACCAAGAGCGCAGAGGCCCCTGCCAGATGAAGAAGAAGTGCAAGCAGATGTTCAAGCAGCTTACGAAGCGCTGCGTGCGGCAGCAGAGCAAATTCATGCCGACCGAGACGAACTGCTGCGCGAACTCCACCAAGAAGTGGAAAAGTTGCAGCATGTGTATCGAAACGGGTTGTGATGTCAAATGTATGATGGCATTTCATTGAAATAATGGATAAAAATTT
>CALMSP010000205.1 GCA_937872405.1 uncultured Saprospiraceae bacterium
ATTGGCTCGGTAGCTGGCGTGTCGGCGACGGGATTGCAGGCGGCTAAGCACAGCAGCAAGGCCAGTAGGTAGTATTGGCGAAAGCTCATATTAGGATAGGTGTTTTTATTATTGTCAATGAAAAACGATGAAACGTATTTCTAATTTCAAGACGAGACATCTATCGTTTATCATCTGAAATGATACTAATTTTGCTTCACGAATAATCGTTTCTTGTTTATTAGACAATCAAAATGCTTGTTTTTCCCGTTTCGTTGGTTTTTATGGCAATGCTTCGCCGTCGTGCAAAATGGCTCAAATAGAATCATTCCAAATACAAAAGCCAATGGCAGCGGTATTTTTGTTTTGCTTGATAAGGGCGGTTTCAAAAAAGTTGGCGACTTTTGCAATCTTACGATAAAAATATGACGCCGATTTATACCTCTTTGCAGCAAATTCAGGCTGATCTTCAACAGGGCAAAACGACACTACGGGCAATCGTAGAATATTATTTGGCACGTATTGAAGCGGCATCCGACCTGAATGCTTATGTGGAAATTTATGCAGCCGAAGCGTTGGAGCGTGCCAATGTGCTGGATGCTAAAAGACATGACCATCCTGAAGCGATCGGATGCCTTCATGGTATGGTGGTTTCGATCAAAGACGTCATTTGCTACGCCGATCATACCGTAACGGCGAGTTCTAAGACATTAGAAGGGTTTCAGTCGCTATTTTCGGCTACAGCCGTTGAGCGCCTCTTGGCAGCTGATGCCATCATCATCGGGCGTACCAATTGCGATGAATTTGCGATGGGTTCGAGTAATGAAAATTCGTATTACGGGCCCGTGAAAAATGCCGCCGACCCAAGCAAAGTACCCGGTGGCTCATCTGGCGGCGCGGCTGTGTCCGTGCAGGCGGATACCTGCCTGGCGGCGCTGGGTACGGATACTGGTGGCTCGGTGCGGCAGCCAGCCGCTTTTTGTGGCATTATTGGTCTAAAACCCACTTATGGGCGCATTTCGCGGCATGGGCTGTTGGCGTATGGCTCCTCTTTTGACCAGATTGGCATATTTGCTCGCAGCGTAGAGGATACGGCCTTGCTATTAGAAACGATAGCCGGCGCCGACGAATTCGACAGTACAGCCAGCCTCCGTCCGGTGGAAGCCTATTCGCAACTATTGAATTTCCAAGACAAGGTGCGTGTGGCGTGGTTACGCTCGGCATTAGAGAGCAATCGTTTGGATCCCGAAATTCGGCAAACGGCATTCGACCTAATGCATCAACTTCAAATAGCAGGGCACATTGTAGAACCTGTTGATTTTGAGTATCTTGAATATATTGTTCCGGCTTATTATGTTCTTACAACAGCCGAAGCCTCATCGAATTTATCTCGATATGATGGTGTTCGGTATGGGTATCGGAGTGCCCAAGCCAACAGTTTGGATAGCGTTTACAAAAAAAGCCGCAGCGAGGGTTTTGGCGCTGAAGTAAAACGCCGCATCATGCTGGGTACGTTTGTGTTGAGCGCCGGTTATTATGATGCCTACTACACCAAAGCCCAACAGATACGTCGGCTTATTGCAGAAAAGACATCGGCTATTTTTGAAAATTTTGATTTTATTCTGATGCCTGCCGCGCCTACTACTGCTTGGAATCTCGACGAAAAAATGAATGATCCGATAGCCATGTATCTCGCGGATATTTTTACCGTACAAGCCAATATGACGGGCATTCCGGGCATTAGCCTACCCCTGCGCACGCATAGCAACGGTCTGCCTATTGGGCTGCAATTGATGTCTAAAAAATTTGATGAAGCGGCGCTTTTAGCCTTTGCAAGGTATGTGCTTCACACTTGGATTTAACATTTTTCTTTTGCAAGCAAAATAAATTTTGCTATTTTTGCAAAACCAATATTTTTATTGAGAAAACCTAACCTTGTCAAATATAGATTTTTCAGGGTGATTATCACAAACCTATTACCATCATTATGGAACCATCATCGAAGTTTACCTTCCTGTTGATTGCGTTTTTCTCCTCATTTACCATAAGTCTTTACGGAAAGCCTGCTTCGGCTGACTATAATGAGTCGGAGGTCATCAAACGCATTGAAAAAATGACATCAGATGTTGTAAGCCCGCGCTACGACGCTGTTGTAAAAAGCTACCTGAACACGTATCTGGTACGGAATCGGCCGCGCACAGAGCAGATGTTGGGTAGAAGTGTTTTGTATTTTCCAATTTTCGACAAACACCTAAAAAAATATAACCTCCCAACAGACCTGCGCTACCTGCCAGTAGTGGAGTCTGCACTGAATCCGCGAGCGGTCTCCCGTGCTGGCGCTATGGGGCTTTGGCAATTTATGGCAACAACTGGCCGCGAGTATGGCTTACAGATTACAACACATGTGGATGAACGCTGCGACCCAGAGAAATCATCCGATGCGGCGGCTCGTCACCTGCGCGATTTGCACAACCGCTTCGATGACTGGGCGCTGGTGCTGGCGGCCTACAATAGTGGTTCGGGCCGTATCAGCAAAGCGATGAAACGCGCACGTAGCAAGAACTACTGGGCCGTACGCAAGTACCTGCCCCGTGAAACACACAACTATGTGCCGGCATTTATCGCAGCTACTTATTTGCTCAAGCATTATGAGGATCATGAACTAACGCCAGAATACCCGCCACTTGATTTACAAATCACAGAAACCATCAAAACCTATGACGAACTAAGTTTCCTTGATATTACTAAAGCCACCGATACCCCAGTTGATGTAATCGAAACGCTTAATCCTGCTTATCATAAAGGCTTTATACCTGCTAATGAAAACGGTAATTTCATAACGTTGCCCAAGCGTGTGATGCCTGCTTTTCAGTATTTTATGGATACCCGCCGCCCCGACAATGAAGCCCGCAGTACGGTTGCTACGCCTGTACATATTACCCGCTCGCGCGAAGAACTGAGTGCTAATTATACCAAAACAACCTATATGGTGCAGGAAGGCGACAACTTAGAGCGAATAGCCCTGCAACATGCTTGCTCGGTACATCAGCTGAAAGCTTGGAACAACCTTGGCTCCAGCAAGATCCTGTCGGGGCAGCAACTGACGATCTATGTACCCCGCGAAATGAAGCGCCGCCCAGAAGTAAAAGTGCTGGAAATGTTACCCTCCATCAAACCGGAAGCCTTGGAAGCCAAAGACTTATCGGTACACAATATGCCAGCCGAAGAAACGCAACTACCCGAACAGTATGTGCTTTATACCCTCAAGCGCCGCGAACGCCTCAAAGATCTGTCGCTACGCATGCCAGGTATCTTAGTGGATGAACTCGAACGCCTCAATCAGATGCCCGGTAATCAAATGCTGAAACCCGGCACTACGGTGCGCCTTAAAAAGCTATCCTTCTCAAGCAAGAGCTAAGGCAGCTACAAACGAAGCGCGTAGTTTACAAAAAATTAATATTTGAAACTGTGACTGGCAGTAGTTGCCAACGTCATAAGTCAGTAAATTAATTCATTTTCAATATTATAAAAAACTAAGGCATGGATTTAATGAACCTTCTGCAAGGACAGCTTTCGGACAACGTGTTGAGCTTCCTCGGAAATCAAATTGGTGAAAAAGACACCCAAAAAACGCAGGCTGCCACGATGGGTATTGTAACGACGCTGCTTGGCGCATTGGCTAAAAATGCTTCCACCCCAGAGGGCGCTCAATCGCTCAATAACGCATTAGAACGCGACCACGACGGTAGCATTCTCGATAATATAGCAGGTATGCTTTCTGGCAATAATCAACCCGCTGCCCCAAAGGCCTTAGATGGTTCGGGTATCCTCTGGCACCTACTGGGCGACCGCCAATCGGGGGCTGCTACTATGATTAGCCAGATAAGCGGCATGGATTCTGGCAAGGTGAATAATCTAATGACACTGCTGGCGCCAATCGTGATGGGTACCTTAGGCAAAACCAAACGCCAACAAGGATTGAATGTGATGGACTTGGCATCTTTGCTTACGCAAACGCGCTCCGCTCAAGCCAACCAAAATCCAACGATGGCGCTGGTCACTCGATTCTTGGATAGCAACAACGACGGCAGCATCGTGGATGATGTAGCGAGAATTGGTATGCAAATGCTGGGTGGTTTGTTCAAAAAGAAATAAGCAATCCCAACTTGCTTGAAGCAAAAAAAGGGTCCTCGAAGTAGCAATTGCTTCGAAGACCTTTTTTTATTGTGCATTTTACAACTGCTCGTCTATTTCTTGCAACTCCTGTTCGTTATAGCTGCCAAACCAGTCGTTAAGATGCCTGCGTGCTTTGTTCCGCACATCATCGTTGATGTAGGCGGCTATCGTGACCAATCCGAAGCTAAGCATACCAATATCATCGGTATAACCAATAATGGGGCTAAGATCAGGAATGGCGTCAATAGGTGAAATCACATAACCCAATACGCCCAAGATAATATTCTTAGCCCAACGCGGCGTATCCGGCCGGCGGTAGGCATAAAATAGCAGCAAAATCATATACACAGCCTTGATACCAATCTGTCGGGCGTAAGCGCTTAACTTTTGCCAAAGTTTATTTTCTGAAAACTTTTTAACGTATGGTGCAAAAGGATTTTTCATAAAAATTAGATTATCAGCACAATGATCTTTTTTTAAATGCCTTTTCGGAAGAAAAAGTTATTTTACAAACAAAAGATACGCAGGAATTGGTTCCTTAGAAAATATTTTCGACAAAATGCTATCGTCGCCAGTTGTTGGTGCATAGTTCTCGGGCCGGGCCGGCTACCTCCAATCCAGCATTCCGACCAATATCGGAAAACATAAGTCTTTCATTTTCAAAGAGTTGTACTTGAATGCTCGCCTGCATACTTTCGTTTACCTTGCCCGTCATATTGCCAGAAATCGGTGAAAGTAAGGTGCCGCCATAAGCCTGTTGGGCGCTGATTTCTAAGCGTTGATTTCGACTTTTAAATGCTAAGCGCACCGTTTGGTCGTCAAAAGCGGCTTTCATCATTGCGCCGGTGTACGTGGCAAAGCGGTACAAGCGATCGCCCAGCAGCAAGCCCACAATATAACCCACAAAATGGCGCCCCAGCCAAGGTATGCGCGCCACGGAAGCAGTCAGACAGGCTTTGGGCATTGTTTCAAAATGATTGGTCTGCATCCATATCCAAGAATGGGGGAAAGAAACACCCCAGTCTTTTTCAATGTACCCCTTGCCGCCGCTAAAGTCCACTTTTTCTGTACCAATGCGCAGACTGCCTTGCAACGTATGATGCAGGCTCACGATTCCATGATAGCATTCCATAAAGGGCACAAACGAATACCAACCCATAATGCCCGGTGCGCCCAACATGCGTGGCCAAGCATGGCAATCCTTAAAATGTATTTCCCCTTTTAAATCAGGAAGTTGTAGCTGAATTCGATCGGTGGAAAAAAAATTATCCGCCAATTTTACAGCAAACTTGTCGGTGGCTGGCTCAAAGACGCTGGCCGGAAAAACATGATACTGTGCCTGGCCGGCTTTGCCATCAAGCACTTGTAGGAAGGCTTCTGCCCGGCCCATTTTATCATAAGCGATGCCCGGAATGAGGGCCAGTACGAAACGCTCGTCGGCATCTACCAATTTAAAATACCAGCCTTCAAAAAAGTTGCGCCAGCGCCCCCAGCCATGATACATGTCGGGTTGCCAGATAGCACGCCAGCGATTACGAGTTGTTGAGCGCATTCAGAAAATTATTTTATGCCAAAATGGCGTGAAAACACATCTTAAAATGCCAAAATGACAGCATTAAAGCCCATTCAAACTGCCTTTCTATCGAAAAAAAAGCACTGGAACGAGATTTGTTTGCATAACAATGTCATTCAATTTTAAAAAACATCAAAAACATAAAAACCATGACACTCGTACATGTAAAACCGGCTTTGGTACGCCCACGTTTGGCGACTCCTGCGTTTGATCGGCTGATCAATGAATTTTTCAATGCGGATTTTCCGGCTTTTGCTAATGGTAATGGCATGAAAAGCACGCCAAGTGTAAATGTAGTAGAAACTGCCGATAATTTCCGATTGGAAATAGCAGCACCCGGCTTTGAAAAAGAAAATTTCCAGGTGCATGTGGATAAGAATCTGCTTACCATTGAAGTGCAAGCCGAACGGCAACGCCCACAAGACGCGCGTGTGCGCAAACAGGAATTTAATTATGGTGCTTTCAAACGCAGCTTCCAATTGCCCGATACGATTGATGCCAACAGCATTGATGCTGCTTACGTAAATGGCGTATTGGAAGTGACGCTGCCAAAGAAAGAAGAAGCCAAACCACAACCAGCAAGGCGGATCGAGATTGCCTAAATGTTAAAGTTCATTTAAACCTAGTGTTACTAAGTACACTGATAAACAACATTTTTGTTAATCAAAACGTATAAAGCTATGAATATTGTAAAATTTGATCCGGCTTTTCCGATGAGCAGTTATCGGAATGTGTTTGACCAATTTTTCAACCGCGGCATTGCCAACGTATTCGGCGCGGATGCTACTATCAGTACACCTTCTGTGAATGTGATTGAAACGCCGGCGGACTATCAGTTGGAAATAGCCGCACCTGGCTTGAGCAAAGAACACTTTGAAGTACAAACAGATGCTGGCCGCTTAACTGTATCCGCGCACCGAGCGCAAAACGAGGAAAAAACAGAAGGCAATTACAAGCGCCGGGAGTTTAACGGCACCAGCTTCAACCGTAGTTTCCAACTACCTGAAGATGTGGTTACCGAGCAAATTGCAGCGGCTTACAACAATGGCATCCTGATGCTTACCCTTCCTAAAAAAGAAGAAGCTAAGGTGTCGCCAGCCCGTGTAATTGAGATTAAATAACAAGAATTTTAAGGTTAGTTAATAGGGTTTTAGGTGTTTATTTCGGATCGGCGTGCACTACGTGCGCCGATCTTTTTTTATTCATTCTAAATGGTAACGGCATCAACGCAAAATATTTGAAATAGACATTGGAAAAAAACATCTCTGGCAGCAGTCAAATAGGCGACAAAAAATATGACTCACATCTTTAGAACACTTGTTGCTATGAGCCATTTCAAATGCCTATTGGTACTGGGCTTATCTTGCTTTGCTTTATCGGCGCTTGCCCAGCATCAACCGATAATGCATATACAACGTGCTACGGCGCCTATAAAAATTGACGCTGTGCTGGATGAACCAGACTGGCAGCTTGCAGCAACGGCGAATAATTTTATGCAATATTTTCCGGCGGATACCAGCTTGGCCAAAGCACAGACCGAAGTGCGGATGACCTATGACGACAACTTTATCTATATCAGCGCGGTAATGTATAACCTGGCAACGGATCGCAAATATGTCACGCCATCGCTGCGTCGGGATTATCGCGGCGAAGCCAATGACGGTATTACGGTCGTGATTGACCCGTTTCAGGATAACACCAACGCTTTCCAATTCGGTGTTAATCCCTTTGGCGTGCAGCGTGAAGGCTTGATTTCCAATGGAGGAAGCTCGGGTGCTGACCTGTCGCTCAACTGGGACAACAAGTGGTACGCCGAAGCGCTCATTGCCGAAGGGTTTTGGGTTGCGGAGATGGCGATACCCTTCAAAACTTTGCGTTTCCGCGAAGGTAGCCTTACCTGGAATATTAACTTCTATCGGATTGACAGTGAATACGCCGAACGATCTACATGGACGCCAATACCACGCAATTTTGACATTATTTCGTTGGCGTTCATGGGGCAGCTACAATGGGATGAGCCTTTGCGAAAACCTGGTGCAAATATCGCCCTTATTCCATACACGGCCGGAGGCTATTCGCAGCGATTTTTCAAAGGCAACGAACGGGTCAGCATCAACCCAGAAAGCAACCTGAGCTTTGGCGGCGATGCCAAAATAGCCATTACATCTGGCTTGAATCTTGATCTGACGGTTAATCCTGACTTCTCGCAGGTAGAAGTAGATCAGCAAGTGACGAATCTCGACCGCTTTGAGATTTTTTTCCCAGAAAGGCGGCAATTCTTTTTAGAAAATGCCGATTTGTTTGCCGATTTTGGTACAGCTAGTCTCCGCCCTTTCTTTTCGAGGCGTATCGGGATCGCCCGCGATGAATCCACTGGCGTGAATGTGCAAAACACTATCCCAGCAGGCATTCGCCTAAGCGGCAAACTGAATGACAATTTGCGCGTAGGGCTACTTTCTATGCAGGGCGCATCGGATGCTGCGATTGGACTACCCTCGCTCAACTACACGGTGGCTACCATGCAGCAAAAGGTGTTTTCCAGATCCAACATCAGCGCTATTTTTGTTAATAAACAAGCCTTTTTGAATGACAGCGACCCGCGCTATAATGGCAACCTTGACCAATACAACCGTACAGCAGGGGTAGATTACAACCTTGCCTCGCGCGATGGCCGTTGGGCCGGTAAATTCTTTTACCATCAGTCTTTTGAAAATAATCAGCCCGATGATGCGTATGCCGCTTCAGCGCAGATCAGTTTTAACAATTTGAATTGGGATATTTTTGCGGTGGCGCAAAGCGTGGGGGATAATTACAACCCTGAAGTAGGCTTCGCTCGGCGGCGGGGGTATCAGCGTACAGCGGCAACAGTTTTCTATCGGTTCTATCCGAATTCCAGCATTATCAACAACCACGGGCCAGGCATTGACTATGATGTGTTGGGCAATGATACCTATGGCATTACTGATTATGATATCAACTTAATGTATCGAGTCAGTTTTCAAAATACAGCCTTTTTCAACATCCGATTGCGCGAAGAGTATGTGTATCTTTTTTCGCCATTTGATCCTTCTGGCACCGGTGGGTTGAAATTCTCAGAGGACACAGATTACACCTATCGGATGGTGATTGCTTCTTTTAATTCCGACCGGCGCAAGTTGTTTTCGTTCTCTGCGACGACCCGCGCCGGTAGTTATTTTGGCGGCTCGCGTTTTTTTGTAAATGGGTCGCTTAATTATCGCTTTCAACCTTATGGCTCGGTTTCGCTGGATTTTAACTACAATAAGATTGAACTGCCTGAGCCTTACAATAGCGCGCACCTTTATTTGATTGGGCCGCGTTTTGATTTTACCTTTTCCCGCAGCGTTTTTTGGACTACTTTCGTGCAATACAACAGCCAAATTGATAATCTGAATATCAATTCGAGATTTCAGTGGCGCTTCAAACCAGTGAGTGATTTGTTTATTGTTTATACAGATAACTATTTTCCAGAGCATTTCACCACTAAAAACCGGGCGTTGGTACTCAAGCTCACGTACTGGCTCAATGTGTAGCTAAGAGCATGTTTAAATTTCATACTTTGGTCTGCAAATGTTCATCTATGGAAC
>CALMSP010000206.1 GCA_937872405.1 uncultured Saprospiraceae bacterium
TTTCTTCCAGCGTACCGCGCAGCAGATTACTTTTGGATTTGATATGTTCTACTTCAGAAAGTTTTTTTTCGTCGGACATATTGATGAATTTGTATGGGCGAGCTTCGGTCACCCTTTTATTTATTACATCGGCGACTAAAGTTCGTCGGTACTATTTTCTCCAATCAAAATTGTGAAAATAAAATAATCGAATCGTGTGAATGCTTTTGCAATTATTACCAGATGCCAATTGCTGAAAAAGATTCATATAACCCAGATGAATCTGACTATGGTCCGTCACTTGATATACCAATCCACCAAATAAACGGTTCTGATCGAAATAGTTATACGTTATATTTTCTCCAAAATTAACGTGCAACTCGTCATTCAATAAAAATTGTAAACCGCCAGGGGCAAATTTTTTCTTGGTTAATGGCAAAAACAAAGCAAAATTGTAACGAATGCGCCAGTTGAAATTATACCCATCTGCCAGTTCATCATCATTCAGAATCTTACGCCGAAAGCGTTCTTCCAGCCGAATCCATTGCATCAAACGAAGTTTTTCGCTCCGCGTAAACCATTGAATTTGCTGCCAGGGGCGGTGTTCGGGTTGTGAAATATTTTCGTGCCCGTCGGTCGGAAAATGATTAATAAAAGAGTAACCTGCCGTCAATCTTACATCATCTGCTAAATAATGGGTTAATCCCAAACGGATAATTCCGATAGAAGGCTCGCCCACAAAATTGTCCTTCATCCGAAAATGAAAATCGCCCCAAATGCCCCATTTATCGGTCAGGCGCACTTGATTGAAAACACCCAGCCAGGTTTGACGTTCATCAATGACTTTCTTTTGTGCAAAAAGAGAACTTGAAATTATTAAGATAAAAAGCAATTTTATAAAGAATCGCATCATATTTTTGGTATTATTTAATAAAAGATTTGCCAAATCATAAGATTTAGCAAATCCTTTACGAGTACTTAAAGATTATATCGCAACGTGATACCATACGTTCTGGGGTCGCCCAGTACACCCGCGTAGTGCCCAGCATTGCCCGCCGCAGGTAATAATTGCTCAAAATAATTTTTGTCGAACAAATTACGTCCCCACACAAAAATAGCGATGCCTTTGGTAGCCCGAAAACCTATTCTACCATTCAATAATGTATAACCCTCTATATTCAAATACTTTGAAGGTGATGGACTCGAAGAAAAATCAGAACGATAAAATCCGTCGAATGCTAAGAAATACCGTCCGCTCTGTTTAAGAGCGATGCCAGAAATGCTCCATTCGCCCCCGAAAGAGCCTGCCCAATCGGAAATACCCGGAAGCTTACCGCCGGAAATATCTTTGAATGCAACAGATGCGCCGGTCTCTTCCAAAGGTACGGGCGCGTTTTTGAAAGAAACATATTCGCCATTGGTATAAGCCACAGCACCATAAAATGAAAGGTATTCGCCAAATTTAATATTGCCATCCAGTTCTATTCCATAAACGCGCACCTTTTCGGCATTAGCGAGATAGCCGCGATTGACGCCCACTTCTGCTGTTTGCACCTGCGTTTGATAATCCTCAATATTGGTGTTGTGGAATACCAAATTCAAAGTTGAATTTGGAGTCGGTTTCGTCTTCACCCCTATTTCAGAATGGGTGACGTATTCAGGATTAATGCGCGCCAGATCAATTAAAATATCACCGCTGACAGTTGGTAAGCCTCCAAGATTGACACCAATCGGTTTATAACTTGTTGAGTACGTGGCAAATGTATTAAATCGTTTGGAAGCTTTATATGCCAAAGTTACTTGCCCTGACAGGTTGCTTTCGTCCACATTCGCCGTGAAGGCTTGATCGGTATAAACCGATCGTTTTAAGGCGATTAGCGCAGGGTCGGTTGTTTGTAAGCCGCCATACGTTTGGCGATTGAAGCCCACCTCTTTTTGGTCATAATTGTAGCGCAAGCCAGGCAAAAGGTGCAACTTATCTGTAATTTCCCAATCAATTTGTCCATAAATAGCGGTGCCAAAAGTTTGAAGCCTTGATGTGGTGCGAATGCCGTAACCCTCCAATAAACCTTGAGTTTTCCACAATTCACTGGTCGAATTTTGCGCAAAACGCCATTGTGCCGCACCGGATTCTTCCGTGTGAAAAGGGTCTGTTTTTAAATCCTGAGCGATGGCGAACACGCCAATCACGCCGCTCAAATGATTCGACAAGTCACCGGCGTAACGAATTTCCTGTGTCCATTGCTGATGCTTCGAGGGTGCCTGCGACAAAGTTAAGACCGGAAGCCCAGTAAAATCGCGGTCGTTGGACGGATCCCAATTCCAATAGCGCCACGCCGTGGTCGAAGTCAGCGTACCGTTTCCAATTTGCGCATCCACATTGAGCGAGACGCCGCCCAATTCATTGCCGGAACGCCATTTAGTATCATGGTCCACTACTCGGTCAAAAGGATTACGACTCGGCACATCATAATTTAAATCCTTTATAATATTTTCAAACTGGCGATATGATGCGCGTAAAGTGGGCGCAACCCCTGCAAATACTTGCGCGTAGCCATTCGGGTTTTGATCGGTCACATCACCTGCTAAAATAATTTTTATATTATCCGTCGGTTTATATAATAGTTGCGCTCTGAATCCAAGATTATTAAGGTCATTAATATATTCTTGTGATCTAATATTATAAATCGTACCGTCGCGCTGCGTGCCAGCAAAAGAAATACGTCCGGCAAATTTTTTACCGATTGGTCCGGTAATAGAACTTTTGGCTTGAATAAAACCATAATTGCCATAGCTCACTTCAAACGTGGCGCCCGGATCAAAACTTGGGGCGCGGGTTGTAATATTAAAAGCACCAGCAGTCGTATTTTTACCAAAAAGCGTTCCTTGTGGTCCGCGCAGTACTTCAATTTGCTCAATATCAATAAAATCGAGGGCCGTAGCAGCCGGACGCGCATAATAAACCCCATCCACGTAAAAACCAACGCCGGGATCAATGCCGTCATTAGTCAAGCCAAAAGTAGAGCCTAAACCCCTGATATTCAAGGTGGTATTTCGAGGGTTAGAAGAATAGAGTTGCACCGTCGGCACGATTTCCTTCACCCGATTCACATTAAAAGCGCCCGCATCCTCGGCCTGAGCGCCGCTCACTACGGAGATCGGAATCGGAATGTTCTGCGCCACTTCTTTCCTGCGCCGCGAAGTAACTACCACTTCACCTAATATATTTGAAATTGCTAATGTAATTTCGAGCGGTTTGTCTGTTATTTCGGTAATTTGAATCCCATACGTTTCGTATCCTACAAAGCTGATTTCCAGTGTAAAAGGTAGTGCTGCGGACGTCGTAATACGAAATTGACCGCTTGAATCGGTCAGCGCGTATGCCGTTGTGCCTTTTACAATTACTGTGGCATCCGTCAAAATTTGTCCTTTCGCATCTTTTACAATGCCCGACACCACGTTTTGAGCAGCTACCTGATGAATATTTACGATAAAAAACGCAATAATAATTATAAAAAATGGGTAAATGGTTTTCATTATGATAATTATAAAGTTGTTAGTAAATGGATTTTACATCATTATAAATGGCTGATAGCCATATGGGTATAGCAAGTCTTCGTCCCCTTAGGGACAACGCTTACAGCAACCACAAATGATGTTAATAATAAAATCCATTTTTATTTAGTCTTTAGATGTTAAAATTAGCACATTGGCAAATCAGCATACTAATACACATCCTCCAAATACCTGCGCTGCTTTTTCAAATCTTTTACATAGGATTGGGCTTTTTCTTCGCTGAAATCGGCTTCTCGCGTAACAATTTGAACAAGCGCTTTTTCGACATCGGGCGCGAGCCGGTTTTTATCACCGCACACGTAGAAATACGCACCATTTTCCAACCAATTGAATACTTCGCGGCTGTGTTGCAATAACTTATGCTGGCAATACACTTTGTCTTTCTGGTCGCGTGAGAAGGCCACGTCCA
>CALMSP010000207.1 GCA_937872405.1 uncultured Saprospiraceae bacterium
CTCGCTACAAAGACATGGACTGGAGCGGCATGGAAAATTTCAGCCAGGAAGACTTCCAGAAGATCATGTCGGTGGACAGCGAAAACTGGAAGCAGGAAATCTTAGGGCATGAGGAGCTATTCTCGAAACTGTACGACAAATTGCCGAAAGAATTCCTCTTTATGCGCGAATTGTTGCTTTCTTCCCTCTGGCGCTCGCCCCAACATTGGGAAAATGAAGATGAATAAATGATTGATTTTCATAGGTTTTCGGGCTGCTTCGGTGGCCCGAAAGGTGCTATGGAAGTTTAGTGTAAATCCAAACAATAAAAAGTAGGGAGTCAAATCAGTTGTTTTACTTTTCAGATTTCGCAAATCTTAAAGATTTACGAAATCTCATCCATTGTTTTGACCCATTACCAAACATTGAAATAAAAAGGCTTTTTTTTAAAATTATGATGAGCTTATGATGGTACTTTATACCAATTTCAATAAATAAAGATGCACATTCATTTCTATAATTCCCTGTTTTTCAATGCGTTCTGGCATCTCGTATCTGACATTCTAAAACAAATAGCAGATAGTCAGCAAGAAAAAGGAGCGGCAGCGCCACAACGCCACCGCTCGGTACATGGGATTATGTTGAAATCTTAGCGTTTAAAACATTGTGTAAATTATTGAACCACAATACGTTGTGTCTCTGACCAGGTATCACTAATGATACGCACGAAGTACATACCTGGCGTCCAATTGCTTACCGATAGGGTAGTTGTCTCACCAGCGTACAGATTGCTTAATCGTTGTTGGTGCACCACCAGCCCCATTTCATTGAGCACAAGCAACTGTGCAACCTCCGCTTTATTCGGATTATCGAATCGAATATGTATTACACTCTGGCTAACAGTAGGATACACCAGCATCGCGCGCGTCGTAGCGGTGGAGTTGGTCATGTTCAGACGCTCTACTTCGGCCTGTCGGAATGCTGGATTGAACAATTCGCGGTCTTCCACACTGGCTGGAAAGACCCACAAGCCGTTATTGCCGCGCACTTTGAACGAAGTCTCATCAGAGAAAACGATATTGCCATTGGCGCAGGTCACTTTCGCCCGCACGTAGATCACTTTGCTAATGCCAGTATGAATGGGCGGCGTTTGGAAAGTAGCAGTGGTAGCGCCAGGAATGTCCAGCCAAGGTGTAGCGTCTGTTTTGAACTGCCATTGGATGCTTACGCCCGTGTGCCGAATGAGTGTGAGCGTTGTGACTTCACCCGATGCAATAGATTCTGGACTAACGCGCGCTGCGCCCCCCACGCAAGGTTGTGCATCAATAAACAAAAGTTCCTGTGCGGTACAGCCATTATTATCCATGATCGTAATCAAATAAGCGCCTGCCGCCAGGTTGCGCACACAAGTGTCGTTGCTAACTACTGCGCCAGTTGCTAAGTTTAGCCACTCTATTTTATAGGGGGCTGTACCGCCGTCGGGGAGTACGCAGGCGTATTCACCAAAGGGATCGTAATCCAGATTGGCATCCAGCACGCCAGCGCGAACGACTACGGTGGCTCGGGCTAAGCATTGCAAAGAATCCAATACAATGAGCGCATAGCTGCCTGGTGCTATGTTTTCCAATATAGTAATGGAATCGCGGGTGCTCAACGACCGGTCGCCGAAGCGAATCTGATAGGGGGCTGTACCGCCGCCAATACTAATTTTTACAGTGCCACCCCGAGCCGTATTACAAGCTGGATGTTCTACGCTGGTTTCCAGTCGAATACTATTACCTGGGCGAATGTTAACTGGTAATAATTGGTAGCAGCGATTAGCATCTACCACTAATATATAGTACAATCCAGGAGGAATATTGCGTGCACAACGCCGATATGGTAAGACCGCCGGTACGGGTTGCCAGTCCCATTCCACACGTTCGCCACCCGTAAGGAAAGGTCTTCCGGCATCGTCGAAGCGTACCTGCGGAATAACGGTGAGCGGCGAATTCCAGCTCCATACTTGCACTTCATAGGGCATGGCTCCACCTTCTACGAACAAACAACCACTGCCCCGCGCCTCACAAGTATTGCTACCTGCGTCGAAGCGCGCATTTAGTCCCTCATTACGCAGAATACGCACCTGCACTAAGGTGTAGCAACCTTCGGCATCCACTACTACAATGAGGTAATTGCCTGGCGGAATATTGCGCGCGCAACGCCGATAAGTTGTAGGAGAAGTAGGTGGACTTTCTGGCTCTAAGTTAAAAATACTATCCGCACGCTCAAAGAGGGTAGGCGGCAAAATCGGGTTGCCTTGCTCATCAAATCGGATAGGAACATCCGGGTTGGCATTGGGAAGCGGTGCGCGTAGTCGCCATACAGACACGGAGTAAGGTCGAGCGCCACCAGACACGACCAAGCACCCGCTATTCGCGCTGGAGCAACGATCATTGCTACTGTTGAATAAGAATACTGCACGCAATCCATTGGCCGCAGGAATATTCACGACTACTACTTCGTAGCAATTATTGGCATCCACCACGATGAGTATATAATCGCCGGGTGGAATATTACGTGCGCAGAAGGGGCCCGTTGCGCTCAGCACCGGCGGGAAGTTAAAAGCCGTAGAACGTTGTGCATTTACGACATAAGGCAATCCATTGTCATAAAAATCAATTTCAAACCCCACACTGGCGGTCGGATTGGGATGTACCCAAGCGTAGATGCTATATGGGCGGGTACCACCGCTTACTTTCAAACAGCCGCTTGCGCCGTTCCGACACGTATTTTCGGTGATGGTAAATTCTGCTTCAAGCAGGCTGGGTTGTGTAATGCGCGCCCGCTCCGAAGAGGTGCAACCCGTAGCATCGGTAGTGGTTAGTGCATATTCGCCAGCAGGCAGAAATTCAAAGCAGCCCGAATCCCCTTCGATGGTTTGAATACTACTTGCATTGGCACCAGCAAGGGAGGTTTTAAAAGGCGGCGTACCGTTTTCTATTTTAAAACAAATCCTGCCGTCGCGGCGGCCAAAGCAGCTTACGTTGGTCGTCTCTACTCGGCGCTGAAAATTAGCAGCACCATCAATTCGGATGATTTCAAAAGCCCTGCAACCATTAGCATCTTGCACTGCAATATAATAAACCCCCACCGAAAGACTATCCTGACAGTAGCGACTTGCATCGGTGTTGCTTGTGGGCGAAGGAAGTATTGTCGAAGGCGGCAAATTGGCAATCAATGCGTCTATATTGCTATTATTAGCACCCGCTGGCAACCTATTGAAGCCCCACACCCGATATGGTGCAGTGCCTCCGCGTATGATCGCACAGGCGCCTGCAAGTCCGCATACAGCTTGCGTAATGGCAACGTCTATTTTAATGGGCGCAGGTTCCAGCACCTCCCATTTTCCAACGCCATAACAAATGCCATTAGCGCCACTTACTTGCACTTGATATACACCAGGTTTCAAATTTTTAATGTCCTCTGTATCAGCCGTAAAGCCACCGGGGCCAGCCCATTTGAAAAAAATTGGGGCTACGTCAATTGGTATTTCCAAGTCAATAGCACCGTCCGCTTTACCAAAACAACTGATGTGTTGTACCGTTGCTTGTAGCTGCAAATCGAAAGGCGGTACCGTAAAACTAACACTAGCACCACAATTCTGAGCATCGAGCACGCGCACCGTGTAATTACCTGGCGCTAAGTTATTAAAGCAGTACACCCGCGACGCGGGGCTAATTGGCTGTGAGTTATTGCTCAAAAATAGCCGAAAGGGCGCAGTGCCGCCACTGATTTCTACGCAGACAATAGCGCCATCGCAATTAAAAACCGAGCGGATAACGGCTGCTTCCAAGTCGCAGTTAGCCAAATCGGCACTAACATGGTTGGAGGGCGAAATCTGCGCCGCCGCCGGATGCCAAAGCAACAGAGATAGGCACAGCGCAAAAAAAGAAAGGATACAATTCCTCATGGGCTTATAGTTTTTGGATGAAAGAAGCAATTTTTCGATACAAATTTGCAACGTACTTTCGATGTTTGCAAAGTATTCTATTGTCAAAACGTAGAAGTCCAAAAACATTCGACACCTCTATCCGCTACGTGAATCGAGCAGCACATTTATGTTAGCACACGCGCTTAATTTGTGTATGTTTGTAATTCAAAATAGCATATAACATGATAACAAAACATCAAGAATCGCCTATTGCGTCGCATATTCTAATGGTGCGCCCAGCCAACTTTGGGTACAACGAACAAACTGCAGAAAGCAACGCATTTCAACAACAAGATAATACCCTCACGCCAGAAGTCATTCAAAATCAGGCCCTTGCCGAATTCGATCAATTTATAGAAAAGCTCCAAGCAGCCGGTGTCAACATCATCGTGATCGAAGATACGCCCCAACCTAAGAAAACCGATGCCATTTTTCCTAATAATTGGGTCACATTTCATGCCGACGGACGGATTATCACCTACCCGATGTATGCCCCCGTGCGCCGGCTGGAGCGCCGCGAGGAGGTAGTCCGTCAGCTCATGCAACAGTTCGGCTTTCAAGATTGGGTACACTTAGAAAACGCAGAAGCAGACAATCTTTTTCTGGAAGGTACCGGCAGTATGATCCTCGATCGCACGCACCGCTTGGCTTACGCCTGCATAAGTTCGCGCACAGATGTGGCGTTGTTGCATTCGTTTTGCGAAATCGCTGGCTACGAGCCTGTGGCTTTTAGGGCAGTGGATGGCAACGGACAAGACATTTACCACACCAATGTAATGATGGCTTTGGGCACTACATTTGTAGTTATTTGCCTCGACACGATATGGGATGACAGCGAGCACGCCCTATTATTGGAAAAATTTCAAGAAACGAGTAAGGAAGTCGTGCACATTTCGCTTGCCCAGATGCAGGCTTTTGCTGGCAATATGTTGCAAGTGCAGACTACCATGGGCGAGCCACTATTAGTGATGTCAGAACAAGCGTATTTGTCTCTGACGAAAGCGCAGATCGAGCAGCTAAAACAGCATACGCATCTATTGCACACCCCACTTTACAC
>CALMSP010000208.1 GCA_937872405.1 uncultured Saprospiraceae bacterium
CAGCGACCGCGAACAAGTACTTGATTTGAATCGCTTCCGCGAAATACTGCCCGCCGGCGCCAGCGGCCGCGACGTGCTAAGCGACCAAACCCACGCCTTAGGCGAAAAGCTGACCGTGCGCGCCAAAACTGCTTTGGTACTTGAGGTGGAGTAGTTGGGTTGAGATGGTTGAGGGGTTGAGTGAGGGTATGGGGCTGAGGGCTAAATTATATAGAAAAGCGACTGGTTGTCAAATCATCCATACGAATCCGTTGCCCTGTCCAATGAAATATTTTATCTTTGCCCGTCTTGGCTGACAAACCGAACTTAATTTGGTTTTGCCAGCGTTAGGTAACGAAATAGCAGAACGAAATGAAAGTCTCTCTGAATTGGCTCAAGCAATACTTAGATATACAAGTTAGCCCGGAACAATTAGGCGAAATCCTTACGGATATTGGGCTGGAACTTGAAAGTATGGAACAGGTGGAAAGCATACGCGGCGGCTTGGCAGGCGTGGTGATTGGCCAAGTTGTAGCATGCCAACAACACCCGAACGCCGATAAACTTTCCCTTACAAAAGTGGACATTGGCAACGGCGACTTGCTCTCTATCGTTTGCGGGGCACCCAATGTAGCCGCTGGTCAGAGGGTGCTGGTAGCAACAGTCGGTACCACCCTTTACACCCTCGGTAGTGACGAACCGCTCACCCTCAAGGAAACTAAAATACGCGGCGAACTGTCGCAAGGTATGATCTGCGCAGAAGACGAACTCGGTTTGGGCGATAGCCATGCGGGCATCATGGTGCTACCGGCGGATGTGCCAATAGGTACGCTGGCAAAAGATTATTTTCAAATAGAAACCGATACCATATACGAAATCGGTCTGACGCCCAATCGCTCAGATGCTACCAACCACGTTGGCGTAGCGAAAGACGTGGCGGCAGCACTGAAGATCAATTACCAGCACGACGACGGACACGTCAAGCTCCCTTCGGTGACAGATTTCAAAGTGGATAATCAAGATTTGACGCTGGAAGTGGTGATTGAAAATCACGAGGCTTGTCCGCGCTATTCCGGCGTGAGCATCAAAGATGTAACCGTTGGCGAATCACCCGACTGGCTCAAAAATCGCCTGAACCTCATAGGCGTTCGCCCGATCAATAATATCGTGGATATTACCAATTTTGTGCTGCATGAGCTGGGGCAGCCGCTTCATGCTTTCGATTGGGACATCATCACGAACCAAAAAGTAATAATCAAAACGCTGCCAGAAGGCACTAAATTTACTACCTTAGACGAGGTAGAGCGCAGCCTAAGCGCGAAAGATCTGATGATTTGCGATGGCGCTTCTAATCCGATGTGCATTGGCGGCGTATTTGGTGGCGCCCAATCCGGCGTAAAAAACTCCACTAAAAACATTTTTCTGGAATCGGCGCATTTTCATGCCAAATGGATTCGCCAAAGCAAAACACGGCACGGCTTATTCAACTCTGAGGCTGCCAAAATTTTTGAAAAAGGAAGTGATCCGAACATCACAATTTATGCGTTGAAACGTGCAGCCCTGTTGATTCAGGAAATTGCCGGCGGCGAAATCGCATCCGAAATTGTAGATATATATCCACAGCAGATGGAGAAGAAACAAGTAGAAGTAGCCTATTCGCACGTAAATCGCCTGATTGGAACGGATATTCCCAACGCAACCGTGCAGAAAATTCTAGCGGCGCTAGAAATGGATATCATTGCGGAAGATGCAGAAAAATTCACAGTAGCCGTGCCTACCAACAAAGTTGATGTAACCCGCCCAGCAGATGTAATCGAGGAAATTCTGCGAATTTATGGGTTCAATAATGTACCCGTGCCCGAGCACATGCGTATTTCGACGAACGCAGCGCCTAATCCTGACCGCAATGCCATTCACAACCTAATCGGCGACCTGCTGGCTGCGCATGGTTTTAGTGAAATGATGGCGATGTCGCTCAGCCAATCCCGTTATTACAAAGAACTACTCCCCATTATAGAGGAAGCAGCCTTAGTTTATATCAACAATACATCCAGCCCTACGCTTGACATCATGCGCCCCACGATGCTCTTTAGTGGTCTGGAAGCCATTGTACACAATCAAAATCGCCAGCAAAACGACCTAAAACTCTATGAATTTGGGCGCACTTATCAACAAAAGACGAGCGGAGGGTACATAGAACGCGAGCACTTAGCCATTTGGCTTTGCGGCAGCCGCTGGGGGGAGAGCTGGCTTCATAAAGATACGCCTCAAAGTGATTTCTTTACCCTCAAAGCCTTTGTACAACAGGTACTTGGGCGCTTGGGCCTAAGTAACTGGCAGGAAACCCTCCTGCAAGATGAACGCTTTGATTATGGCGTGCGCTATCATCGGGGCGAGCAGATACTGGTAGAACTGGGGCAGATTGCATCGCAGCTTTCTAAGCAAATGGACATTCGAGGGCAAGTCTATTGCGCTGATTTTCAATGGGATAGCGTAATTCAAGCTACACAAAAACACACGATTACCTATCAGGAAGTAAATAAATTCCCGACCGTGCGCAGAGATTTAGCGCTAATTATTGAAAATTCCGTAAAATTTGCAGATATTGCGTCAATTGCCAGAAAAACAGGTAAAAATATGATAAAAGATGTAAACCTGTTTGATGTATATGAAAACGAACAACAACTGGGCGCCGGTAAGCGTTCGTATGCAGTGAGTTTTGTACTCGAAGATCATACTAAAACCCTGCAGGACAAAGAAGTGGATAAGTTGGTGGAGCAATTGATTAAAGCCTACGAAACCCAGCTGGGCGCGAGTATTCGGCGATGAGTAAAACGTATGTTTTATGAGCGCCTTGAACCTCAACACATGAGTTTAAGCGAACAGATTGAAAGCATAGAAATCAAAGTACGGCAGTTGGCACTCAAATTTGAGCGACTACAGCGCGACAACGCAGCATTGCAGGCAGAAAACGCTCGCCTCCATGCAGGCTTAGATAAACAAGAGGCAACAATTATTGCATTGAAAAATAAACTGGAGCAAGCGCAGTATGCGTTAGTTCAGCAAGTAGAAGAGGAGACAGAACATTCCAGAAAACTGAAGCAACTCATTGACCAATACATTCTGGAAATTGACAAATGTATTGAATGGTTGCACAGCAATTAGGGTTTGAGTGTATGGACGGGCAAGATACAAAAAGCATAACGGTATTGATCGCGGGTAGGCCTTATCCCTTGAAAATCAAGGTAGAAGATGAGTCTTCCATCCGCAAAATCGTAAAAGAAGTCAATGAAAAAATCAACCATTTTCAGTTGACCTATACGAATAAAGACAAACAGGACTGTCTGTCAATGACCGTGCTGACGTATGCGGTAGAATTGCATAAAGCTACCGTCCAACAATCTGTTAAGGTAGAGCACCCCGAAACGGCGCTCGCTGAGCAACTTACCCAACTCGAATCTCTTCTCAATCGGCTACTGGGCTAATACACGCACAAATGCAACATTTTTTTAAAGCGTAAAACAAGCATTTTTATGGGATTAGAAATAGGTATTGGGCTTATTGCCGGCTTAGTAGTCGGTATACTCATCGGATACTTCGTCGTACAAGCGCTTATCAAAAAAACGGCGCAACGCAAAATTGACGAAATGAATGCCAAAGCCGACCTCGAAATAAAAGAAGCCCGCCTAACCGCTAAGCGCGTCGTAGATGAAGCGGAAACTAAGGCAGAAAAGATTATGGGGCAGGCCGAAAGCCACCACGAACGCATCAAACAACAGAAAATTCAGGAAGCCAAGGAAAAATTCAACCGAATGCGTTCGGAGTTTGATAAAGAGAAAGCCACCTATGCGCTGGAAATCAAAGACCGTGAGTTGGAAATCAAGACTCAAGAAAACGAACTGCGTCAAAAACAGGAAAAGTTTCAGGAGCGCGTGAACTGGCTCGAAGGGCAAAAACTGGAACTGGAATCCAAAACAGCCGAACTCGCTACCTCGCGCGACAATTTGGAGTTGCAAATGAAAATTGTAGCCCGCAAAAAAGAAGAATTGGATACTGCTAATGAGTTAAGAATCAAAGAGTTAGAAAAAGTAGCCAGCCTGAGCGAGCAGGAAGCCAAAGAACAATTGCTCGAAGCCATTCGGGCAAAGGCAGAAACAGAAGCGATGGCGATCGTAAAAGAATCGGTAGAGCAAGCTAAAAACAACGCAAATAAGGAAGCCAAGAAAATTGTTATCCAGACCATCCAGCGCATGTGTGCCGAGTACACCATTGAAAATACGGTATCTGTATTTCACTTGGATTCGGATGATCTGAAAGGACAAATCATCGGGCGCGAAGGGCGTAATATTCGGGCTCTGGAAGCCGCTACTGGCGCCGAAATTGTCGTGGACGACACGCCAGAAGCAATCGTCATTTCCAGCTTTGACCCCATCCGTCGGGAGATCGCACGCTTGGCTTTGAAAAAATTAGTGGCCGACGGGCGCATCCACCCGGCACGCATCGAGGAAATTGTAGCCAAAACGCGAAAGCAATTAGAAGAGCAAATTGTAGAAATCGGGGAGCGTACCGTTATCGAACTCGATTTGCATGGGTTGGATGCGTACTTAGTGAAAATGGTTGGTCGTATGCGCTTCCGGTCTTCTTACGGGCAAAATTTGCTGAAGCACTCCATCGAAACGGCTAACCTTTGCGCAATCATGGCTGCTGAACTTGGGCTAAATCCGAAGCAGATCAAAATGGCCAAACGCGCGGGTCTATTGCATGACATCGGCAAAGTGGCCGAGGAAGAAAGCGAATTGTCGCACGCTATTCTTGGCATGAAGCTCTGTGAAAAATACAAAGAAAGCCCTGTGGTTTGCAATGCTGTGGGTGCACACCACGATGAGATTGAAATGAACAACATCATTTCGCCAATTGTGCAAGCCTGCGATGCTATTTCTGGTGCTCGGCCCGGCGCCCGCCGCGAAATTCTCGAAAGTTACCTCAAGCGCATCGGCGAACTGGAGGAACTTGCGCTATCGCACGATGGGGTACAAAAGGCCTACGCCATGCAGGCTGGCCGCGAATTGCGCGTGATCGTAGAAGCGGAGAAAGTGACGGATCAATATGCTGACGATCTGTCATTTATGATTTCACAAAAAATACAAAATGAAATGCAATATCCTGGTCAGATCAAAGTAACGGTCATCCGGGAGAAGCGCGCGGTTTCATTCGCACGCTAAAAGAGCAGCATATTTTAAATATATTTTTGCAAGCAACCCTGCAATTTCAAAAACGGTAAATTGCAGGGCTGTCATTTTAATTCACCACACTCGTATGACTTTTGCCAGCCAGGTGTTGCAATTCACTCATACCCTGAAGCCCGATCTGGCGCTACCGACGAGGTTTGAGTTACTTTTTCCTTATGAATCTCCGGAAACCCGCCGAGTGATGACTGCATTCTACCATCAATACTACAACGATACAGCTCCGCGCATTTTTATATTCGGTATCAACCCAGGGCGCTTTGGTGCGGGGGTTACGGGCATACCATTCACGGATCCGCTGCGATTGGAAAATAACTGTGGCATTCGCAATAATTTTCCTAAAAAACAGGAATTATCTGCCCTTTTTGTCTATCAATTTATAGATACCTACGGCGGCCCAGCGGCCTTCTATCGTCATTTTTACATCACTTCCCTGAGTCCGCTTGGTTTTCTGAAAGATGGCTTGAATTGCAATTATTATGATGATAAAAAATTGCAAACCGCTGTGACACCTTTTATAGCCACATCTATTGCCACTCAATTGGCATTTGGCACAAGCCGCAAAGTAGCGCTTTGCATGGGGCAAGGGCAAAACGCCAAATATTTTCAAAAAATAAATGAACAACATGGTTTCTTTGAAGAAATCATAGCGTTGCCGCATCCGCGCTGGGTGATGCAATATCGTCGCAAGCAGGTAGCAACATTTGTGGACATGTATTTACATGCTTTTCAGCAGGCAATAACCTTGGCAAGTTGATTATAATTATATAATTTTAGCTAAATATAATGCGTGTTATTAATTTTTAAACCTTTGTTTTTCAATATTTTACAAAATTTAAGTCTCATCCACCGTTTTGATCCATTACCAAACTTCTTTGCGTCTTGGGCGGCGACTGATCATATAAAATGCCACCAACTGCGCGCTTGCACCCATCAAAATAGCGACATAACGCTGCGGTTGCCATTCGGCTAACACCATACTCAGCCCCCCAACCACCAGTAAGAGCGGCACTAACCAGTCTTCTTGCAGCCGATAATAGGCGAATCCTAATAGCATGAAAGCCGGAACGAGCAGCAACTGTGGAGCAACCGTGCCCAGCCATACGTACAGATGCGTAGAATAAGTGAGTGCTGTGTCGTAGGCAAATAGGGTATCTACATCTTTGGCCACTGGGGTGAGGGCAAAGCGCAGAACAATGCCGGCATAATGTGCCAGTAAACTCCAGGTCAGAGGAAACATTCCGGCTAATGTTAACATCGGCGCAGCTCGGCGGCTAATTTGGTACAGATAAAAATAACTCAACAGAAGCAAGGGCAGCGCCATCATTACGAGCAGGTAGCCGGTACGCCCTGTAGCAGCACTTGCCAAGAGCATACTCTGCGCGATCAAATACAGAAATGGCCCAAATAATATTCCGGTTTGCCTTATCATATCTTACTCCATTTTTTTGCCATTGTTACATTTTATTAAAAATGCGTAACTATTGTTTAATAAAATGCCGATTTAATAAAAAATATCGCACTTTAATTTATGTCCCCTGCAGCGATGAAAAACGTATTTCGATGTCGTTAAACAATTGTTTTTCACACATTTATACCAATTTCAACCAGAAAAGATGTATTTCAGTTCGGATAACTACTTGTTTTTCAGTCTTTTCTGGTATCTGACATTTGACATCTAAAAGCGTATTATAAGTCATAAATGATTGGTCATGACAGTAGTCTAATTGTCTATTGTCTATTGTCTATTGTCTATTGTCTATTGTCTATTGTCTAAAATATGATATCTGGTATCTGAAAAATGCCCTTCAGCATACGTACTGCTGCCATGCTAAAATAGCAATCACTACTTATTGAAGGTAGTATTGTCATCAAAATATGACCCAAATGATAAAGTATTGTCGGCTGGCAACAACATGCTGCTTGACCTGTTGTATGATGCAAAACATTATGCCTGAATTACCTGAAGTGCATACCTTTCAACGCTATTTTGATAAGACGAGCCTACGGCAACCGATTGAAACAGTGGCGGTACACGATGCGAAGATCATCAGAAATATCAGCGGTGAGGCTTTTGCCGAAAGGCTTCGCGGGCGCAGCTTTACAGGCTCTTATCGGCAAGGTAAGTACCTTTTTGGCGATTTGGATAATGGGCACGCCGTGCTGCTTCATTTTGGTATGACCGGCGACATCAAATATTATAATGACGACGCGGACCGCCCGAAGTACGAACGCTTTGCTATTCATTTTGATAATGGTTTTCGATTGGGTTTTGATGACCCGCGTAAGTTTGCCAAAATTCGCTACCTCGAAAATCGAAATGCGTACATCCGCGAAATCGGGCTGGGCGAAGATGCGCTGCGGATCACAGAAACAGCTTTTCTGGAGCGAACAGAAGGCAAAAGGGGCAGTATCAAAAGTTTTTTACTCCAGCAACGCAACCTGGCGGGTGTAGGCAATCTTTATGCGGATGAAATCTGCTTTCAGGCGCGCGTCCATCCGGCATCCGGCACAGGCAGTATCCCGATAGAACTGCGGCGACTTATTTTTCACAAAATGCAGGAAATTCTCCATTTTGCCGTTGAGCAGGAGGCTTATTATAAAGATTATCCAGACGACTGGCTTTGGAAATGGCGCATGCCAAATGCTACGGCTCCTGACGGCTCGCCTGCGAAAAACGCTAAAATCGGTGGGCGCACTACTTGGTTCTTTCCAGCGTGGCAGGTTTTGTATTAAGAGTATGTTTAAAATTCGTTTTTGAAGTCGAAAATGATCAGATTTGGGTT
>CALMSP010000209.1 GCA_937872405.1 uncultured Saprospiraceae bacterium
AAGCCGTAATGTTCGGATTGGGTGGCCTAGAAATCACCGAGCAAGGCATCACACAGCTCAAAACCAAACTACCGAGGCAGTGGCGCTCGCTCACCATTACCGGCGTAGGTAAGGAACGTAAGGCATTTTCAATCAAATAATTATACATTAAAAAGTTCCTGAATTCAAATTGAGTTCAGGAACTTTTTCATCGGTTGAAACGTCGGACGATCTGCTATTTACCGCCAATTTTAAATTTCATACCAAAGCCAATCTGGAAAAGGCTATCGTTAAAGTTACCGCCGGCACCATTTACACCATAATAGGCGACGTCAATACCAAATTTTGTTTTGCGGCCCGCTAAGAAGCCCACGTTAGCGCCCCAATAATTCAATAAACCCGATGATTCGCTAAATGTGGTGCCCCACTGCCCAATGTAGCGCGGTGCTAAGTACAGATCTAAGGATTCGGTGGGGTGCACCGAAGCGTACAGCGGCACTTGAAAATTGAATAAGCCTCCAGCGCCAGACACAAAGCCAAACATCCCCAGCCCTACACCAGTTGCTAATGCAAACACCGATTCCTGGTTGCCAGCGACCTGCACTTTTACATCCGCCAGAATATTCAAATTCGTATTGGCTCGAATGCCAAAATCCACTTTTTCACTGATGCCAAAACGCCCGCCCAGCTCAATATTTGGTGCGAAAATACTGAAATCATCAAGCCCCAGCGAATCGTTACTGAGTTCTTTAAACTCAAATGTACGAGTGCCGTTCACAGAAAATATAATTTCGCCAGCGTCCTTACCAACCGTTCGTCCTGTCTGGAATCCGCTAATAGAAGCGCAACTGTGAAACAGTAACACCATGCCGCCGCATACGAAGGCGTGAAGCCAATGTCTTTTTTTCATGATTTTTAGGTATTTACAGGTTAAATAATTCAATGTCGAGTTAATAATAAAATTGTTACACCTGCTGCACAACCGCTGTTTGTCTTTATTTTAGTAATATTGCCGTTGTAAAATTAATTGTTTTTCTCAAGAAAAACCATTCGTATAATGATTTTATTTTAAAAAGTAAAAAATGATATTTTTGCAATAAATTATTTGGGAATAGCTGCTGCTGGGGTAGCAAGCATTAACAATTTATGATTAATTTATTTGTAAAATATTTAAAATTAGTGATTTGTTGAGATTGTAGTCTATCTTCATTTTTTGAACTCACGCTCATTAAAAAAATATTATATTATATGAGAATTATTGGTTACATCGAGCATCCTATTTTGAAAATTACTATATTTAAAATGGATAATAAAATATCTGTAAAATTGGAGTCGGGTTTGTATGAGCAGACGTATAAATTCCGCGATAGTGAGCACCTGCAAGGGGTAGAAGGTGTAAGGAAATTGGTGGATGCCGACTTTTGCAATGAAGTGCTACAGCTTTTTAATCGGATGCATACTATTCAAAATCAGGCGTTTACGCGCGCTTTTCCGCAACAAGACGATGTGGAATTTGAGGAGATAATCTGAGCTAAGAAGAACCTTTTGGACAGTTCCTTGTTTCGAAGGAAAAACTTTATAACATGTTCGGACTTTTCAAAAAAGACCCCATCAAGAAATTGGAAGCAGCATATAAAAAATTGATGGAAGAGGCTATGCACTTGCAACGCAACGGCGATCTGAAATCGTATGCTCGTAAAATAGCAGAAGCAGAGGAAATCGCCCGTCAAATAGAGGCGCTACGCAATGCGCAAGGGTAAATGCGCATGATCACATGCTTGCAGGTATCATCCAACATGCATTAATACTATTGCGCGGACGCCTTTATTTTCTGCATAATAATTCATTTTATTTACAAAATCTTGATACATTTTGTAAATAAAAGCGTCGTTCTATCACCAAAACATTTACCAAAGCGTAACTTTCCCTTAATTCACGAATATCCGCTGGTACGGCAATAGCACCTCATTGGTATTCATATTATTAAGTTGTAGCAGGCGGTCAACGGTAGTGCCGTACAGCTGTGCAATGCGGTAAAGGTTTTCACCCTCTTTTACAGTATGTATCTGGCGCTTGCGCGTAGCCCCTGAGTCATAACTTTGCGGAACCGTATCATCATAATAAGCAGGCGGCGTATTGGCTGGCGACGTAGTGCTGGAGGCGGATGGTTGGCGGGTGCTACGCATCCGATCTTGTAGCTCCGGGCTAAGCGTACTGCCTGACCGTGGGTACATTTGTGCCGTTTCAGCAGGCATATGAAATTGCGGCGTAATGCGCGTATCCTCGGTTATAGTAGCAGCATAAGGTGATTTGGCGGTGAGGGTGGCGCCATTATCAAATTCTCGCGGAATTGTATTAGCTACATTGGAGCCGCTGTCAATTGTGCGCAATGGTTGCCCCACTTTAACGACCTCGTCCTTAGCCAAGCCATTCATATCCCGAAAACGCGCTTCCGTATAGCCATATTTCATAGCTATGGATGCGACCGTTTCGCCGCGCAGCGCTACGTGGTAGCCGTTGGTGGTCTTCCATGCGGGTGGCTCGTTGTTGGGCGGCAGGGGCGTTCTTGGTGCTTGCTGCTCGTAGGGTGCGGGCACATTCCCGACGGACGTGTTATTTGCAATAGCGCCAGAAGGTGTATTCGGTGTGATTCGCGCCGTTACTATCAATTTGTCGCAAGGGCGGATCACGGTATTGTCGTTTAAAGCCGACCACTGCCGGATTTGGGCTACCGTAACGCCGTACAATCGAGAAATGCCATATAGGGTTTCGCCTCGTTGTACAATATGAACACCATTTCCGGAGGTTTCATTGCAAGGATTAGCAGATGTATTGTTGGCATTGGATGCGGCTGTTGTTCTGCTTGATCGAGTATTTTCAAAAGAATCGGGTATGCCCTTAGCCGTAAACGTCTTGTCAGAATCCTTCCTACGCGCCCGCAGGTAATCATTAATAGTCTGATCATTTACTTTCTCTAAGCGCAATATATTATTGAAAGCATCATCCGGGTTTTGACCACTGCGTACCTCGCTGATACCTACTTCAGGCAATAGTTCTATAACCGTGAAAGGCTGTGCCGTTTTTGCCATGATGTGGCGAAACAAAAAAATACCGGCACGGTCATTATCAATTTTTCCATCAAAATAAACTTCCGCGTTTTTATTGACAGAAATATTATCACCAATAACACCGCGACGGGTATCCAATTCAAAATTATAATTCATGGATTCATAGCGCATTTGGTCGCCCGTATTCCAAAAATAAGCTGCCTGCATAGCTTGATGGACCGTGTAGGTATTGTTTGGATTGCGAACAACGACAAATACGCGGTCGCTATTGCTGTTGATACGCCTTACCAGGTCAGGGGTCAGCGCGCTATTGCCACATCCGATTACATTATTGGGGGCTACTTCCTGCGCGGCTTTGTTCGCTTCGCCAATTTCCAACACCAAGTGCTCTGTATCGCTTACGCGCAGGCTATATACAATGTAAGCCTCCGCATTATCCGTGCCAGTACGTGCATACACTAAGCGATCCATGCAATTAGCATCGAACAGAATGTAAAAATTGGCAGCGGATACCAAGGCGCTGGCGCAGCAGAGATAGGAACAAATCAGTAGTTTTTGCAATCGAACTTTCATCTTGTTTATTTTTTAAAAATCATATAGCAAGAAGCTGTAACGATTAAAAATCAATCGCTTATGCAAATTTTCTATAAAAAAGTGAATAAAACAATATGTTGAACGAAAAACTCAACAAAAAGATTGCAAATTTGATGTTTTTTAAATAATAGCATCGTTAAATGTGGAAGCCATGCCCTCGACCAAGCAAGAATGATAAAAAATCGCTATCTTGCTGCCTGTACAGATCAGCTGTGCGCAACAACTTTAATTATCCCACCTATGAGACTGATTTTCATTGGTTTATTTTGTCTAATTAATTGGAAACTCGTTAGTCAAAACGGCATTCTAATGTCCGCCGGCGCACGCGGAGCCGCTATGGGCAACGCTTCGGTTACTTTTTATGATATTAATAGTGCATTCGGCAATCAAGCGGGTCTGGCTAATTTGCAACAATGGTCGGCTACGGCTACAGCCGAGCAGCGTTTTTTGGTCGCCGAGTTGCAAAGCGCCGCAGTGGCCGCAGCGGTACCAACGGCATCAGGTACCTTTGCACTTACACTACACCACTTTGGTGTAGAGGCATTTCAGCAACAAAAATTTGGACTGGCCTACGCCCGACGCCTCATGAAAGGGCTGTCGGCAGGGGCACAGGTCACGGCGCTTCATACCAGCATACCTGAGTATGGCAACCGCACTACGTTATCCTTTGAAATAGGTTTACTAACGGAGTTGCTGCCGCAGCTACAATTAGGCATGCACTTAGCCAACCCCGTTAGAGTAGCGCTGGTAGAACGCGAGAACTTACCAACCGTGCTTCGCTTAGGGCTGGCGTACCTACCTTCTGAGCGCCTCACCTGCACGGCTGAGGTAGAAAAAGATATTGAGTTCACGGCGCGGATGCGATTTGGTATTGAATATCAGGTAGTAGAGCAATTGGCTTTGCGCACTGGCATAACCACTGGCCCAACGCAATTGGCATTTGGAGTTGGCTATGCCTTTCGGGGCGGGCTGTCGCTTGATGTCGCTTCGGTGTATCATCAATGGTTAGGATTCATGCCAGTAGCAAGTGTCAGTTTTCAACGTAAATAACTATGAATTTGTTGATAGTAGCGGCAACGCCTTTTGAAATAGTACCTTTGCTCAGGCACCTACGCACGGATTTTCAAGAGCCTCATCCTTGGCATTTTCAAAAGAAGCACTTAGAAATTGCGGTGCTCATCACGGGTGTAGGGCTGCCGCTTACAGCCTATGCATTAGGTAAAGTGCTGGCTATCAAGCGCTACGATATTGCTATTCAGGTGGGTATTGCTGGTGTTTTCGGCCAGCGCTGGCGGATAGGCGATGTGGTGGAAGTGGTTACCGAACGATTTGGTGACCTGGGAGTAGAAGAAGCGGATGGCTCATTCACGGATGTGCATACGCTTGGGTTAATCGAGGCTGATACCCCGCCTTTTCAGCATGGCATACTGCGCAATACTGAGCCAGGCGGCTTTCTTCCAGGAGCTAATGGACTGAGTATCAACAAAGTGCACGGCTTCGCACCAAGTATTGAGCGTATAATCGAACGTTACCAGCCAGATATAGAAACCATGGAAGGCGCAGCGTTTTTCTACGCTTGCTTATCTGCTCAACAACCCATGTTGGCTATTCGGGCTATTTCCAACTACGTAGAGCCGCGCAATCGCAACAATTGGAATATTCCACTTGCTATTGATAACTTGCACCAAGTGTTGATGCCGATACTGGAAGAATGGGGATAGCCTATTGAAAATTTGGCTATAGCCTACTCAACCGCCATTCCAACTACGTTTTTGATAAGTAACTGGCGCCGCTCGGGCCCTGTAGAAACCATCGTAATGGGCACGCCAAGCTTGGTTTCTAAAGCTGAAAGATACGACTGAGCGGCCAGCGGCAATTCTTCGTAGCTCAGCGCGGTTTCCAGCGATTGCTTCCAGCCGGGGAAGGATTTATATATCGGTTCGATATCATAATTACATAGGTCATAAGGTAGCTGGTCGGTTAGCGCATCATCATAGCGGTAAGCCGTTGCTACCTCGATGGTATCAAAGTCATTCAAGACATCAACTTTGGTAATAACCAACTGCGTTACGCCATTGAGCATAATCGAATAGCGAAGCTGAGGCAGGTCAATCCAGCCACAGCGGCGAGGTCGGCCAGTGGTGGCACCAAACTCGTGCCCTTCGCGGCGCAAGCGTTCGCCGGTTTCATCTGATAATTCTGTAGGAAATGGGCCCGAGCCAACACGTGTACAATAGGCTTTGCTAATGCCGATGACTTGCCCAATTTTATTGGGGGCAATGCCCAGCCCTGTGCAGACGCCTGCCGTGACGGTGTTGGATGAAGTAACGAAAGGATAGGTGCCAAAATCAATATCGAGCATAGACCCCTGTGCACCTTCTGCGAGAATGCGTTTGCCCAAAGCCAGTGCTTCGTGAACAAAATATTCACCATCTACATGATTCAAGGCTTCCAACAATTGAAGGCTTTCAAACCATTTCTGCTCCTCCTTTTCGAGGTCAAAATCAATAGCAGGGTACAAATTAAAAAGATTTAAATGCTTGATTTTGAGTGCATTGTATTTCTGTTGAAAATTCTTTTGGCTAATGTCGCCTACGCGCAGCCCATTGCGCCCGGTTTTGTCCATGTAGGTTGGCCCAATTCCTTTGAGTGTGGAGCCGATTTTTTCCTGCCCTTTGGCTGCTTCGGAAGCCATGTCAAGCAGGCGATGCGTAGGCAATATCAGGTGGGCTTTACGCGCCACCAATAGGCGCCGACTGTAATCCACGCCAGCTTCTTGCAGCATTTGTAATTCTTTAGCCAGCGTAATAGGATCAATGACCACGCCATTGCCAATCAGATTCAACAACCCATCCCGGAAGATACCGGAAGGAATGGTGTGGAGTACAAATTTTTTACCGTCAAATTTCAGTGTATGTCCGGCATTCGGACCACCCTGAAAACGTGCAACCACATCATACTGGGTGGCGAGGTAATCCACAATTTTGCCTTTACCTTCATCGCCCCATTGCAAACCAAGCAAAACATCAATAGTCATAATGGATGGTTCAGATTTAAAATTTAGAAGTGCTGCCTGCACATCGGAGCGCGGGCAGCACCGGGAAGTCAAAACCCTGCAAATTTAGTAAACCTCTTATAATTCAACGACACAAAAAGATTAATTCTTTCTGGCAGGTTCGGCGAAAGTTTGCGGGCTTCCGGTGGCGGTTCGTTCGCAGGCCCCATCGCATTGACCATACAAGTTGAGCGCGTGGTGTGTTATTTTGAAGTGTAATAATTCTCCCATCATATTTTTAATTTGCTGAATACGAGGGTCGCAAAACTCCAGTACCTTACCGCAATCCACACAGATAAGATGATCGTGTTGTTTATAACCGTAAGACTTTTCGTATTGGGCAAGGTTTTTTCCAAATTGATGTTTTTTTATCAAATCGCAGTTGACCAATAGTTCCAGGGTGTTGTACACGGTGGCGCGGCTGACTCGGTAGTTCTGTGTTTTCATATGAATATATAAGGCCTCCGCGTCAAAGTGATCATTGCGTCGGTAGATTTCTTCAAGGATGGCGAAGCGTTCTGGCGTTTTACGAAAGCCACTATTTTCAAGGTGCGCCGCGAAAATATTTTTCACTTCCTTGATTGTATCGTCTTGTGTTTTTTGCATAATACCTGTTACTAATTTGCGAGATACTGCCTACCATTAAACTACTCTGATAACACTTGAGACATACTCTATGTTGCGCAGGTTGCGCATAGTGCGTTCTAATTGATCCACATTGACTACAAAAAGTTCGATTTTGCCTTCAAAATAGCCTTCTTTACCGGCAATTTCCATAGATCGAATATTCAGACCGAGGTTGTTAGAGATTTCGCCCGTAAGTCGCTGAATCACGCCTGGGCCAGCATCAATGCCATTGATTTGCAGCGTAGCCACAAAATTGGTTTCGCTGGTGCCTTGCCATTCGGCATTCATTACCCGATAGCCATAATTTGCCATAATATTGGCGGCATTGGGGCATTGTTCGCGGTGGATTTTCAGGCCGGCATTTTGCGTCAGATAAGCAAAAATACGATCGCCAGGTAAAGGATTGCAACAGTGAGCGAAAGCATATTCATATCGGTCAGCGGGTTCGCCACCAATCAGCAAGCGTAGTTTTTGCTCGGTGCGCCGGCGCTCGCCGTTTTTTCCGGCATCTGTACCACCGGTATCTGTTGGCGCTTTGCCCGTGGTACCATTACCTTTGGCGGGGTCTATCTCTACAATTTTGTTTTGTTCTACCCGAAAATGTTTGAAAATATCCGGTATGGTCAGGGTGTCTGTGGCAATCCGATAGAACAATTCAATACGTGAGGGTAAATTATAATATCTTACGAGGGTATCCACACCTTCTTCAAAATCCACACGCAGATTCTTCAGCTTGCGCTCCAATGCTTCACGGCCAATTTGCCCTTGCTGCCGACGCCCTTCTTTCAGTGCCGAACGAATCCTGGATTTTGCTTTGCCCGTGTACACCATCTGCTGCCAGTCTTCGCTGGGGCGTTGGTTCTTATCGGTAATGATGCGTACTTGGTCGCCGTTTTGAAGTGCCTGCCCCAGCGGCACCAATTTACCGTTGACGACCACCGCCCGCGCATGATACCCAACATCCGTATGGATGCTGAACGCAAAGTCCAACCCAGTAGCGCCTTTGGGCAACATACGCATTTCACCTTTGGGGGTATATACATATACTTCCTCGTGGAAGAGGCTGTTGGCCTTAAAATCGCCAAGAAACTCAACAGCATCAATCTTTGGATCGTCGAGCATTTCGCGCACGCTATCCAACCATCGGTCATACACATCGGGTTGGTTCTTTACGCCTTTGTACTTCCAGTGGGCCGCAAAACCGCGTTCGGCTATTTCGTCCATGCGGGTAGAACGTATCTGTACTTCCACATAACGCCCCTTGGGCCCTATGACCGTTGTGTGCAAGGACTCATACCCGTTTGCCTTGGGCACCGTGATCCAGTCCTTGAGGCGTTCGGGCAAAGGTTGGTGTACATCTGTTACGATAGAATATGCTAACCAGCAGTAGAGTTTTTCCCGGTCTAAAGGTGCATCTACAATGATCCGCACGGCAAAAAGATCATAAATTTCTTCAAAAGGGACGTTTTTGGATTTGATTTTATTATAAATCGAGTGAATAGACTTGGGTCGGCCGAAAATATGATACGGAATATTTAGTGATTGTAAGCGTTCTTCTAATGGTTTGATAAATTCATTGATGTAACGATTGCGCTCGCGTTTGGTTTGTTGCAGTTTGCGGGCAATATCTTGATAGTCTTCGGGGTCCGTGATTTTGAGGCAGAGGTCTAAAAATTCTGTTTTAAAATTATACAAGCCCAAGCGATGCGCTAAAGGGGCGTAGATGTAGCTGGTTTCGGCGGCAATTTTCAATTGCTTGTCGCGCGACATGGAGCCGATGGTACGCATATTATGTAGGCGATCAGCCATTTTAATCAGCACCACGCGCACATCATCCACTAAGGTGCTCAACACCTTGCGAAAGTTCTCTGCTTGCGGGCTTTCAGCGTTGTAAGCGGTATCCAGCTTCGTCAGTCCGTCCACAATTTTAGCAATCCGCTCGCCAAAGCGTTCCCGAATTTCTTCCAGACTAACCGACGTATCTTCCACCACATCATGCAGGAGGGCGGCCACTAAGGCTGTCGGCCCAAGCCCGATTTCCTCGGCGCAGATCGTAGCGACCGCAATGGGATGCAGGATATATGGCTCGCCCGATTTCCGACGCTGGTTCCTGTGCGCATCCACGGCCATCTCATAGGCTAAGCGAATATTCTTTCGATCCTCGTTATTCAGCTCGCTTTTGATAGAGCGCAGCAGCTTGCGATAAGCATTTCTGATCAGTCTTTCTTCTTCATTGCCTCTTGCCAGTCCGCCTAATTCCGGTGTCATTGTCATAGCTATCTTTACCTTTTTTCATGTTGTAGGCTGCAAGTGTTTTTAGCGCCATACAGGAAGGGAGCGGGTGGTTTTTTCTCTTGTGCCACTCTTCGCAGGGCCTCCATTTGTTATTGCTGTTAGCAGCGATGTATGTCTTCTCCCAATTCAAAATAATGAGCTGCTCCGTTTTGCAACGTGCCATTTTACAAATATAACTATTTTTCGCTACAATCGGCTACAATTTGTTATTTTTCCTATTGAAATTCTCAAATAAGCAGAACTTTTTTATCGAAAGTATTGTATCTTTGCCGACGCTTTTCCGAAAAGAGAAAAACAAACGCCGCGGATATGGCGAAATTGGTAGACGCGCCAGACTTAGGATCTGGTGCCGCAAGGCGTGGGGGTTCGAGTCCCTCTATCCGCACCAGATGGAAATTAGTACCTTGCATTCGACAGAAATGCTGCACCGGCAAGCTGATATTATTAAAAATATAATGCCTGCAGCATCTGTCAACTCCAAAGTAAGAGTAAAAACGAAACCAAGCTCACAAACATTTTTCACATCAGCAATGTATCATCTTATAAAATAATCATAAAACGTTTATATGCCAACAATTGTCAGGGAAAATATAGACAACCTGCATGCTACGATTACGGTCACACTGGACAAACCAGACTATGAACCTCTATTCAACGAAGAATTAGCCAAACAACGCAAAAAAGCATCCTTTAAAGGCTTTCGCAAAGGCAAGATACCAGAAACCACGCTGCGTCGAATGGTTGGCAAGCAAATCTTGGCCGAAGTGCTCAATCAGGAAGTGGGTAAAGTGTTGTACGATTATTTAAAATCCGAAAACATCACGCCGCTTGGGCAGCCGCTACTCGCCGAGGAGCAGCGCCCGCTCGATATAGATCCGCTTCGCCTAAGTGAACATACATTCAAATTTGATGTTGGGCTGGAGCCGCAATTTGAAGTGCAAGGCATTGACGCAACGGCCCGTTTTCAGCGCTATGATGTGCAAATATCCGACGCCGAATTAGCTGAGGAATTGCAGAAGATACGCACCCAAAACGCCATGCACCAACCTATAGAAACGGATGAGCCGATTCAAGCCGATGATCTGATAAAATTTGCTGCTCGCGAATTGGAGGAAGGCCAGCTCAAAGCTGACGGCTGGCAGTGCGAATTTGAGATGTCCCTATCGAATGTGGATAATGAAACCTTCAAAGCCGCTATGCAAACACGCAAAGTGGGCGATACCTTTCATGTAAATCTGTTTGAGCTGTTTGATAAACCCGACGAGCACCACATCCGCCACCACCTGCTCCAAATACCGCACGACGACCACAACACGCAGGTTGGCCCGAACTACGAATTGCAGATACTGGAATTTCTTCGATTGCAATTATCCGAACTCAACCAAGCCTTTTTCGACGAGGTATTTGGCCCTGATGAAGTACACGACGAAGCCGAGGCCTTAGCCGCTATTAAAAAAGGTATAGCGTCAAATTATGCCAAACATGCCGAGCGCTTGCTACTCGATGACATCAAGGCATTTTTGAAAGAAAAAAATCAAGTGCCCCTGCCCGAGCAATTCTTAAAACGGCAATTGTCATTACAAGGTGACGACACAAAAACCGAAGAAGAACGGGAGGATGCTTACCACAATTTTGCTGAAATGATGCAATGGATGATTGTTAAACATAAGTTAGTCCGTCAATTTGATGTTGTGGTTACAGAAGAAGAGGTGCAAAAAGCTATAATTCAAAATATTTACAATACATTAGCGCAGTATAGGTTATTCCAGCTAATGGAAAGCATGGTAGAGCGCGCCATGCAAGATGAAAATCAAGTGCGCAATACTTACGAATTCTTACTTGAACAAAAGGCCTTAAGGGCTGTAGCTACTCAATTGACGATAGAGCCTACTACGGTGGATAAGGAAACTTTTGAACAAAAACTGTACAGCTGGCAGTCCTCAACAGAAGGCTGATGCAATAACCAGGTCTTAGAGTATGTTTAAAATTCGTTTTTGAAGTCGAAAATGATCAGATTTGGGTTCTCCCGAAGCGTTTTTTGAGCTGCATAGCAGCGCTACGGAGCGAGAAAAAGGCAAAGTGAGGTTCCATAGATGAACATTTGCAGACCAAAGTATGAAATTTAAACATGCTCTTAATTAGCGTACTTTTCGCGGTCGAATTCAACCGCCGCTGATTCGGTTTGTTATTCATTCTGTGCGAATCAGTTTCGCTGTTTGAATTCGTTACTATTCACAAAAAACAAATGTATGTTTCAGAAAGACGAATTTTTGAAGTACGCCACCAAACATCAGGGTTTGAGCGGTATGCACATCGAAAAGTACGCCGAAAAAACCATAACCGCCGTACCCAACATTCAGGCATTCACACCCTATGTTATTGAAGAGCGTCAGCTCAACGCCGCCGCACTCGATGTGTTTTCCCGATTGATGATGGATCGCATCATATTTCTCGGTGTAGCCATCAACGACTATGTAGCTAACGTAGTGCAGGCGCAGTTGCTTTTTTTACAATCTACTGACCCTAAGCGCGACATCCAGATTTATGTGAACAGCCCTGGCGGCTCTGTAATCGCTGGATTGGGCATCTATGATACGATGCAATTTGTGTCACCCGACGTCAGCACTATCTGCACAGGCATGGCTGCTTCTATGGGGGCCGTGCTGTTGGCAGCAGGCGCCAAGGGCAAGCGTACCTGTTTGTACCATAGCCAAGTCATGATCCACCAGCCACTTGGTGGTATGCAAGGGCAAGTAAGTGACATGGAAATTTATTACAACTTAGTAAAGAAACAACAAAAAGAATTGTATGATATTTTGAGCTTCCATACCGGGCAGCCCTACGATAAAATCGAGCAGGACTGTGACCGCGACAACTGGATGTCGGCGAATGAAGCCAAAGAATACGGGCTGATTGATGAAGTGCTGGAACGCAATCCGGCCAAAAAAGCAGCTTAAATGAAGACCCCACGCGCAGCGGCGACGGTAAAACTAACCTTAGCCCCTGCGCGTTGTTATTATAATAATTTTTATTGGTAAATGCTGTTTTTAGAATATTCCTGAATAGCATTTTAAATAGCGGATAGTATGCGACGCACCACCAACAACAAACAAAATTTTCGATGCTCTTTTTGTGGGAAAGATAAATCTGAGGCACTCATTCTTGTTGCGGGCATCGAAGGGCATATCTGCGAAACTTGCGTAGAGCAAGCCGGCGAAATCATCGAAGAAGAATTGTACGGACGCAAGCGCGTCGATACCAAGCAACGCACTTTTTCGCTACCAGATAATATTACCCCACGCGAAATCAAGCTCCATCTCGACCAATACGTTATCGGGCAGGATGATGCCAAAAAGGTGCTGTCAGTAGCTGTTTATAATCACTACAAACGCCTACGCCAAACGCGGCATAATGATGTGGAAATTGAAAAATCCAATATTTTATTCATTGGCCAAACGGGCACCGGCAAAACCTTATTAGCCAAAACCATCGCGAAATTATTAAATGTGCCTTTTGCCATCGTGGATGCTACTGTGTTCACCGAAGCGGGCTATGTGGGCGAAGATGTAGAAAGCATCCTCAGCCGCTTGCTGCAAGTATGCAATTATGAAGTGGCTGCGGCCGAACGCGGCATTGTATATATTGATGAAATTGATAAAATCGCTCGTAAAAGTGATAATCCGTCTATCACCCGCGACGTATCAGGTGAAGGTGTGCAACAGGCCCTACTCAAAATGTTGGAGGGCACGGATGTAAACGTGCCACCGCAGGGTGGGCGTAAGCACCCAGAGCAAAAATTGGTGAAGGTAAATACCGAAAATATTCTCTTCATCTGCGGCGGTGCTTTCGATGGTATTGACAAAATTATTGCCCGACGCATCAACACGCAAGTGATTGGTTTTCGCTCAGAGGAGGTGCAATTTGATCGCGACAACCTGCTCCAGTATATCAATCATCAGGATGTACGCAAATTCGGACTCATTCCTGAGCTTATCGGCCGCCTGCCTGTGCTGGCGCATCTCGATCCACTCAACCTTGATACGCTCAAGCGTATTCTCACGGAACCTAAAAATTCGCTGATCCGACAATACGAAAAACTGTTTGATCTGGAAAACATTAAGTTGAAATTTACACCCGACGCCATAGAATATATAGCCGAGAAAGCGCTCGAATTTAACCTCGGCGCACGCGGGCTGCGCTCTATTTGTGAAGCTATTATGACCGATGCTATGTTTGAGCTACCCTCGCAAAGCCATATCCGGGAGTTCGAAGTATCCCGGTCGTATGCAGAGGGAAAGGTCACGCGCTCCAAATTAGGGCAATTGAAGGCAGCCTGATATTCGGGCACATCATATTATTACGTTACTGGCAGCGAAATTATGATGTTTTGCTTTGCGAATATAATCTTTTGGTAAATGTTTTAATAATTCGCGGCGGAACAAATGATAATCCACCGTAATGGTATGGCGAGGCGTATCAATCTGCTTGTAATGGGGCCGCTTCACTTCGCGCTCGCACAAATCGTCCATATTTGATGGCCGGCTCCATTTGCCAGCTAATTCGCGAGCCATAATTTTACTCTGCAATTCGGCACCTGGCCAGATGCAGCCCAAGGGTTGAAACATACCGATAAAGTATAAATTCCGATAAGTTGAATGCATCATTTTTAAGTAAAGTGGCACCGGCCCGCTACTGTAATCTATTAAATTTTTATCAAAAAAAGGATGCGCCAGCACATAACCCGTGCACGCAATAATCACATCGAAGTCCTCCGCTGAGCCATCTTTGAAATGCACCGTGTGCCCTTCTAACCGTTCAATATCCATTTTGGGATACACTTTACCATGCCGAATACGATACAGCAATTCATCATTAATCGTCGGATGCGTTTCGCCAAAGCGTACCGTAGGTGCGGGCAAGCCATACAAGCGATTAGGGCCGTTGAGCAATTCCAGAATCCGATCAGATAACCAAGCGCGCAGCCGCATCGGTAGCCAGTTCAGGCGCGTAGCAAATACATCCGTAGGTTTTCCGAGTATGAATTTGGGTACAATGCGATAGCCTCGGCGCCAGCTAATTGCAGTACGTGCGCTCACACGACTGGTTTCTACGGCTACGTCGCAGGCCGAATTGCCCCCGCCAATCACCAGCACGCGCTTGCCGGCAAAAAATGCGGCCTTTTTATAATCGTGAGAATGTATGAAGTCGCCATCAAAAACGCCCGGATACACTGGCATACGAGGTAACCAATGATGCCCATTGCACACCACCAAATGGGTAAAATACTCGGTGCGCACTGCGCCGTCTTGCTCGATTTTCACCGCCCAAGATTCCTCATTTAAGCGTTGGCAGTGCAGCACGGTAGTGCCGAATTGGATATGCGCATACAAGTCGAAATGGTTCGCATAAGCCTGAAAATACTGGCGTAGATGGTCGTGCGAGGGGTAATCGGGCGTGCTGGGATTGAAGTCATCAAAGGTGAAATCGTCGTATTGTGATAAATATTTTGAGCTAATAATATGCGTTGTCTCAAATACGCTGGAATGCCCCGAAGTTTCCGAGTAAATCCAGTTGCCGCCTACATCGTTGTGGCGATCAAAAGCCACCGCATCTATACCTTCATCTAAGAGGTTCTTCAACGCAGTGATCCCAGAAGGGCCCGCGCCGATAACGCAAACTCGTTTTTGTTTCATTACACTACTTATTTAGTCAAGTGCAAAAGCATAATAATATTCGCCCGGATAATCTTCATAAATGCCTTCTATCATAACTTTTCCTTTACTTTTGCGAATTTCTTTTACAAAATCTTCTATTTTTGTAATCTTTTTTTCACCTACTTTGGTGATGATGAATCCTGGCTCCATATTGGTGCGCTCAATGCGGCTACCGCGATAAATACTGATCACTTTCACGCCAGACGCCCCAAATTGCTTAGCTTCGTCGCGCGAGAGGTTTTGCAATTCGAAGCCCAACTCTTTGATGAATTGTTCGTCGGAGGAAGCAACCAGCGTAATGTTGTTGTTTTTATTCTTCAATACTACCTTCGCACTATCCTTTTTGCCCTGCCGAATATACTCTACTGTGATGCTATTGCCAGGACGGTAGCGCCCCACTTGTTCTTGCATCTCCGGTACGGTGCGCGTTTTCACGCCATTGATACCAACGATCACATCGCCACGTTGCAAGCCAGCGTCGTCTGCACCACTGCCCGGGCTTACCCTAGAAATGTAAACACCTTCAATTGCCTCTAAGCCCAACTCACGCGCACGATCCACGGTTATTTTATCTACAAATACGCCCAGCATACCGCGCTGCACAACGCCATAATCGCGCAAATCTTTGACTACCTTGCGCACCAAATTGGAAGGCACCGCAAAAGAGTAGCCTTCGTAACGCCCAGAGCGCGTGATAATGGCCGTGTTGATGCCAATAAGTTCACCGTTGGTATTCACCAAAGCCCCACCGCTATTGCCCGGATTGACCGCCGCATCGGTTTGAATAAAAGACTCAATTTTATCCTGACCTTCCAGAATATCAATACTTCGACCTTTGGCGCTCACAATGCCAGCCGTTACGGTAGATTCCAAGTTGAATGGATTGCCCACAGCCAGCACCCACTCACCAATGCGCAAAGAATCGGAGTTGCCCATGCGAATGAAAGGCAATCCTTCGGCTTCAATTTTTAATAAAGCTAAATCTGTACTCGGATCAGCACCGATGAGTTTTGCCTCAAATTCGCGCTGGTCGTTGAGTGTCACGCCTATGCGTGAGCCATTTTCAATAACATGGTTGTTGGTAATGATAAGCCCATCGGCAGAAATAATAACCCCCGAACCAGAGGACGTGCCGTAAGAATTGCTGCTGCCCCAAAAATCAAAGCCGCTACCTGATTGCAAGGTTTTGATATTCACAACGGAGGGTGTAACCGCTTCTGCTGCTATAATAAAATTGGTAGGCGCGGAGGATAAAAAAGATCGCAAAGGCGCATCTGACAAGGGGTCGCCGCCTATATTGGCGTATGTAGCTGGCGAATGCTCCCGAATAATGACCTCCCGCGACGGCTCGACTAGTCTGTACAGCAGCACAGCTAAAGTAGCACTAAGCAGCGATGTGATACCAATTACCATGTATTGCTTCATACGACCAAGTATTTTTTATGTTTTTAATAATGCACCGTTAAATAGAATGAAGATTTGCAAATTGCTGCAATTCCACTTGATTGTCCGGTACTATTTGGGTGTTCAAAATAGAAAAACACTTTTGAATAACGTAAGTTTAAGCAAAATAATTTCGGTTTTCGTATCCAAGTATCGCCTTTATTCGGTCAGGTTGCACGTATGCATAATAATCAAAAAAATTACTATCAATTGCTTGATTGCCCATTTGCCCTTGCCAAATAAAATCTACCCCAGGTAGTATTCATCCAGCAGTATTTTCAGGCGTTCCTCACTGATGTCTTCTTCCAGTTTACCTTGATATGCAAAAGAGATACGCCCATTTTCTTCGGACACCACAAAGGCCGCTACATGCGCTTTCTCGGTAATACCTACCGCCGCCCGATGCCGCATACCGGCGCTATCTGGCAAATCCGGATTTTCAGAAATAGGCAATACACAACTCGCCGAATGTATTTTTCCATGGCTCAACAAAGCGGCACCATCATGCAATGGGCTTTCTTTTGCGAAAATACTTTCCAGCAAGGGTTCGCTAATTTGTGCGTCAATAAGGATACCGGTATTCACTAACCCTTCGAGATTAAGATGATTCGCGACGACGAGCAAGGCCCCCGTTTTGCGGCGGCTCATGCGCACCAGTGCTGTTTTAATGGCAGCTTTGTGCAACGTATAGTGATCCACAATTTTGGTGTTCCGCCCGATAAATCGTCTAATAACATCCAATTGGCGCTGCAAGGCATTATCACCAAGAAACAACAAAAAGCGGCGCACTTCCTGCTGAAAAATAATAATGATAACGATAACGCCCACATTCACAATCTGATCCAATACTGCTGAGAGCAAATCCATCTTCAACTGATTGACCAACCACCACACCACGTACATCATAAGCACGCCAAGAAAAATATTGAATGCAATAGTGCCCCGCAGCAGTCGGTAAAGTTGATACATCAGGTAGCCCACGATGAGCACGTCCAGCACATCCCAAATGCGAATGGGAAGAAACCCTATTTTTATTAGATAGATCATCATACGACTTTCTGGCGCTCCGGCGTTATGTGAGCATACTTTTGTGACATAAAAAACTGGCTTCTAAACCTGAATTTAGGTAAATTTGTAATTATTTTCCCGAAAACTTAATAAAAGCCCTATGCAATTTAAAATATTTCTTCTAATTGGTATCTATATAGGTTTGCTTTGCCCATGCATCCAAATAGGCGCGCAAGAATTACGTACCAATGAAAAAGGCGAAAAAATTATTGTCTATCCGGATGGCAGCTGGCAGTATTTTACCAATTTTGGCGTCACGCCAGGCGCTTTATTCGACCCCAAAGATTCGCCTAATTATCAATCCCCCGAACCAGAAGATAAATTTCCGGTATTCAGTGGCATCATTGCACCAATGGACAACCTCTATGTGAATACCGAAGAAGATGCCCGAAAGATCATGGTGCGCCGCGCTCAGATCGCGCAAGATGCCGTGTCAACGGCCAACAAACGGGCCAGTGAAGCCGCTCGTCGCCGACAACTATTGGAACAAGAACTAAACGAAGCCGTAAGCAAAGGTGTAAGTGACGAGACCCTACAACAATTGCGCATCCGACTTCAAGCTACCCGCAAAACAGAAACAGAAACCGCCAGAGAAGCCAATCAAGCGCGCCAGGAAGCCGGCCGTGCCGATGAGCTAACGCGCAAAGGCAATTACCTCAAAGAATTGGCGGCTCAACAAAGCCAGCGCATCCGCCAGCCAGAGAGTAGCCGCCTGCTGTTGGAGGATTTTTACAAAAACGTAATGCTACTGGACGAAGCTACTGGTTCGACTCGACCCGCCGAGACTACCGCCGTGAAGCCGCCACTTGCCAACTGCAAAGTTGCTTTTGAAGGAACCGACGAACATACCAGAGCCTGGCGCCGTGATATGCAGCAGCAATTGCTTTTCACCTTCACCGACGAACGCTTGCGGATCTACCTCAAGGATAAAGAATACCTGCGTTGCGAGGGTTTTATGACTTCCACCGGCGGTTTTCGGTTTTTATCGTTGCAATTTTCCTTCGCTTACCCCAACGCCCGCGAAGCTTATGGCTTTATCGAAAAAGGTAGTGTGCTGATTATCAAACTATTAAATGGTGATTTCGTTACCTTAACCGCCAATAAGATGGATCGAGGTAGCTACGATACCACCCGCGAAATCCTTACCTATCAGGTGCATTATGCTATTGACCGTAGCCTCGTTAGTATCCTGAAACGCAGCGAAGTGGACAGTATCATTATGTTTTGGAGTAGCGGTTATGAAGAATATGAAGTATTTAACGTAGATTTTTTTACAAATCAATTGCAATGCTTAGAAAAATAAGGCAAGGACGTGATTGATTATTCACAATACATTATTTAATAACTTTTAAAATGATGAAAATCAAATTTTTGTAAATAAATTTGATTTTATCGTGGAATACGTATTAAAAGAATACAACATGCATACAACTACGAAAGAACAAGAACTTCGTTCGGTGCAGATGCTTGGTCTGAAATTGCCAACCGATCCACGCTGGGTCAATCTGGCTGAAAAAGACCTCGAAGAAATTCTGACGGATCATGCCTATTGCGAACAAAAAGCAGCTACATCCTGCATTTCGCTTATTCAACAATACCCTGATAAACAAGAACTTGTAGAAGCCTTAGCGCCCATCGTTACCGAAGAATGGGGGCATTTTAGAATGGTGCTGAGCGAACTAAAAAAACGTAATTTGCACATAGGGCGGCAACGTAAAGATGACTATGTAAATGCGCTCCTTCAGTTTCAACGCAAAGGCGGCAGTCGCGAGGATACCCTGCTCGAAAAGTTACTTACTTGCGCGCTGATCGAAGCCCGAAGCTGCGAACGATTTCGCTTGCTATCCTTGCACATCCATGATATGGCACTCCGCGAATGGTATCATAAATTTATGGTAGCCGAAGCAGGTCATTACGTTTTATTTATAGAATTGGCAAAATATTATATCCAAGAAGAAAAAGTAAAGCAGCGTTGGCAGGAATATTTAGCATATGAAGCCAGCGTTATGCAACATTTAGAATTGCGCGGCGATCGGATGCATTAATAGATCGTGCGAGTTTATTTATTTGCAATTAAGAGTTAATTGTATGGGACTGAAAATCAACATTTTATCTGGTTTCTTAGTCTCACATAAACTATAAGGAAACAGCGCACTGCTGCAATATGCACGAATGAAACCATGATATTATGCATTTCATACTCTTTGTAGCGCATAATTTTACAGTAAATGCGATACAATTTATACGCACCTTTACCAGCATCCCCGACATACGCCTGGGGCTTCTGGCACAAGAACCCATGCATCTGCTACCGCAAGATTTGCAACCGTCCTTAGCCGCTTTTCGATTGCTGCACAATGTCTATGATGCGCAAGAATTACAAGCCGTAACGCAAGAATTATGGACAAAGGTAGCACCTGTACACCGCATCATTGCAGCCGTAGAGCAACTGCAGTTGCCCATCGCCCAGGTACGCGCACAAATGGGTATAACCGGCATGGATGTTGAAACCGCACTTAATTTTCGAGACAAAGCACGCATGAAAGCACTCCTCCGCGAAGCCGGTATTCCTTGCGCCCGATACCGCATGGTGGGGCATATCAAGGAGGCCCAAGCGTTTGTATCGGTGCATGGATTTCCGGTTGTGATAAAGCCTCCAGCCGGTGCTGGCTCGCAGGCTACCTTCAAGGCGAACACCCCCAGCGAACTGGAGCAAGCGTTGCTGGCGCTTCAGGTAAGCCCAACGCACCAAGCATTGCTGGAAGAATTTGTAGTCGGAACGGAACACTCCTTTGACACTTTTTCGCTGCGTGGGCAACCTATGTTTCACTCCCTGACACACTACTACCCTACCCCACTGGAGGTGATGCGCGAACCCTGGATACAATGGCAAGTGCTGCTGCCCCGCGAAGTTGATGCCCACGAATACGACGATATCCGGCAGAATGCTTTTCAAACCCTTCAAATATTAGGAATGCAAACCGGACTAAGCCACTTAGAATGGTTTCGCCGAGCCGATGGTAGTATTGCTATTTCAGAAGTAGCTGCCCGACCACCCGGCGCCCAATTTCCAACCCTCATTTCGCGGGCTTGCAATTTTAATGCCCTCGAAGCCTGGGCACGGCTTATGATATTTGATACATTTCAGCCGCCGGCGCGCCAATATGCTGTTGGAGCTGCCTATTTGCGCGGGCAAGGGCAGGGCAAAGTCACCGCTATCCATGGATTAGAACAATTAGAAAAGGAAATCGGCCACTTAGTGACGGATGCTAAAATACCAGCTATTGGCCAACCTGCTTTACCGAGCTACGAAGGCGAAGGCTACATCATTGTAAGGCATGAACAAACGGAAGTAGTACGGCAGGCGCTACAACGCATCGTTCGCACAGCACGCATCGTATTATCTTGATTATCAGGTTTTTCCAAAAATTCGGCGCCCCCAAAGTAGTACCTGAAAGCCGTAGATGCATAGCCACAGTAGCAGCGCAGCAAAAGAAAGTGCGCCTAAAGCAGCATACGGTTTGACAGAACGCAAATTGATATTAAGCAATTCAAAACTGACAAAATCAGTGATAACCAACACGATATGAATACAAAATAAAACGAATAAAACCCGAACCAGCGTCCGCATGTAAAAAACTTGTTTGAGCGCCTGCCGGTCGGGCACATGCCGTCGTTTCTGCCGGACGTAGCGCGCTGCAAAATATAGGTAAGCAAAAAAAGTGCTCAGATAAATCAATTGCTCGAACGCACCAAAAAATGGATTGTAGAAACGCCGCCCATAATGGCTTTTGAACTCAACCGGCATAAAAAATAATAGCATAAAAAATAGCAATTGCCCAGCAGGAAGCAAGAAATGTTTTATATCCGACCAGCGCAGCACATAATTTGGATACAAACCCAATTTTACATACCAAAAAAGTAAGGGCGGAAACGCCAGCGTGTAATAAATGGGTAAAAAATACAGCTGCGGCCAGCGTTCAAAAACACCACTCATGATGCATATATTATGCAAAAGCGTCAGCCCAAAAACGATGAGCAGCAAGCCATAGCAAGCATTGGAACGCCGGTCGCCAGAGCTTTTCAAAAAAAACAAAGTACCAATACCCAGCCCTGCCAATACATCCAGCCCCAGCACAAGCAGCAGCAGATAAAAGAAAAACTGACTTGCAGTCATCATTGTAAGCATGAGCAGCATTGTATTCGGAATTGGCTCAAAGCTAAAGAATAAACCGCTCATTATAAGCAATCGGCTGCCCTACTTTTGTAAAATGTATTGGACAAACTCGACATTCTGGCGAACCAATACATGTAAAAATTGTATTATAAAATGGAAAACTACAAAAACAACGATAGTATTATTTATTTCATTTTATTGATTGTCAACATTTTACAAAATAATTAATGATATATATTATAATATTTAAACCTAAAAATTTGTACACCCATGCATATCAATCGTATCTTTTTGCTACTATTATTTACAGGATTGCTTTCAGTACTCGCTTGCCAAAAAGAAAATCCGCCACAACCCGATGAAAAAGACCCAGAACCAGAGCTTGACTTGATACAACCCGCTGAAAATCCGATATTTATAATGCCCGGCGATACCCTGCAATTGGAAGCCAGAACCGAAGTGACCTGGAGTACTTCCGGTGGCAACCTCAGTGCCCAGGGGCGTTTCATTGCGCCTATCTTACCGGGGGTATTTGTGGTGCGTGCCGTTAGCCGGCAGGATACTTCCATACAGGCTCAGCGCACCATTGTTGTATCTACACACGCCTCCACTTTTCGCGACATGCGTCAGGGCGGACATATCATTTATTTTCGACATACTACTGCACGAGCAGGCACCGACAGCTTCAGCGCCACGATACCCCAATGGTGGAAAAGCTGCGATTCTACTATCGCTCGACAACTATCGCCGGAAGGTTACGTTGAAGCGCAAGAAATTGGACAAGCTATTAAAAACCTCCAACTGCCTATTGGTAAAGCCATCTCCAGCGAATTTTGCCGATGCATCGAAACGATAGCCTTTATGCGGCTGGATTTATCCATCGAAACTACGCCAGCCATCACTTTTGAAATTTATGGCGAAAATGACCGCTACCAGCGGCTGCTCAATTTAGCTGCTGCTCAGCCACTTAATGACAAACTTACCCTTATGTCAGGGCATTTATTTCCCAACAATAGCGGGGGCCCTCCTCTACAGCAGGGGGATGCTGCCATTTATCGTCAGACACCCAATGGGGGCCCCGTACAATTTGTAAAAATTATTCCGCTACGCGACTGGACGCGCCTGAGAGGCAGCTAAAAACAATCTATTTTGCTTTTTTTTACAATTTCTGCTTGTGGCAACCAACCTAACTTCCGCAAGTTCATTATTTTTACGCGCTTAGTATTTTCTTACAGTCTAACAAAACAAATGCGACAATGCTAAAACAAACGTTTCTGAAAATCAAAGACATTTATGCGTACCCCTGTGTGACCATTCTATACAATACGCACCGCACAAAGCCCGATAACCGACGGGACCCCATCACGCTAAAAAACTTAATCACGGAAGTCGAAAACCGACTTGATTCGGAATTTAATTTTCGCGAAATCACTAAGCTTAAAGCCAGCCTGAAAGCGGTACAGGAAATGATTGACCACAATTATAACTTAGAAAGCATGGCCATATTTGTCAGCAATGACGTCTGTGAATATGTACGCCTACCAATCTCCGTAGAAGAACGCACCGTAATTGAGCATACCTTTGCTACCCGTGATCTGCTGCGCGCGCTACACCAATCGGGCAATTATTACATCCTCACCATTAGCCAGCGCCACGGCCGCTTGTATGAAGCCTTTAATGATGAAATATTGGAAGAAATAAAGGAAGGCAAATTCCCAATGGAAAATGAAACGCTTTACCTGACTAAAAAAGAGGAAATCGCGGTAGCGAAAAAAGTGGATGACACTATAAGAGAATTTATCAATCGTATTGACAAGGAATTCAATCCGATATACAATCGGAATCCATTGGAAGTGATCATTGCCGGCACCGAACGCAATTTCCATTTTTACCAAGAAATCATGGATCGTAAAAAAGTTATCGCTGGCTGGATCAATCAAAACCGCGACGACTTCAAACCCCACGAAATTGTGAAAGATGCTTGGCCCGTAATGCTTCACCATATCAAAGAACAGCAGCAAAGCGCCATCAGTGAACTGGAACAGGCGGTATCGCAGCAGAAATTCGTAACCGGCATCAGCGAATCTTGGCGCGCCGTAAACGAAGGACGCGGCGAAAAACTGTTTGTAGAAAAAACCTACTTCCAGCCCGCTATCCTAAAAGATGATGTCATTACTTTTGTTGATGACGCCAAAGAAACCGGCGTTATTGATGACATTATTGATGAGCTGATTGAGCGCCAGCTCCAGTTTGGCGGTCAAGTCGTTTTCTTAGAAGACGGTAGCCTCAGCCAGTACAATCGCCTCGCGCTGAAGCTTCGGTATTAATACTTTGAAAAAGGCGATGTGGCAAAGGTACTACATACACCTCCTCTGTCACATCGCCTATCAAGCTATATCATGCTTGGCATTCCTCCAACAACCATTGTTTATTGATTACATTCTGCGTCGCTTCTATTTTCTGGCGCAGCGCGCCCAATTTTTCCGTTAATGCTTTCTTGGAAAAAGTATCTGCATGGTGCTGGATGGATACTAAACTACGCGCAAAACGCAACATATTGGTGTAGCCTTTTTTCTCTGTGCTGGTCAGTTTTTTATTGCGTATTACATAAATCCGAAACGTTTCGATTAAAGATAACAAGGCTTCGGTATCATGCAGCGCATAATAGGTACGCAACTGTAAAAAAGTAGTATTCAAATGATAAACGACATCCGTGAATTGTACGTCGCGCAAGGCCTCCAGCGCTTCGTTGTACATCTTCTTATTATAATATAAATTAGCTAAGTTAAAATTATACGCATTTTCCCGACGCTGTGGCGGTAGCTTTTCGCGGTATTCCTGCAAAAATTGTTCCGTCCATACGAATTCTTTCAAACTGCAACCCAGTGTTGTGATGTTTTTATAATCAAATTCTGAAATAAGCCCGTTGCTTAATAATAATTCCGTCTTTAAGCCTTCCTGATATAATTCGAACAGCTCCCGCTGATATTTACGATTGCCCAGATTAATCTGCCGAATGCAATAATTATTAGCAAATTTATACAAATCGCTCCCTTCTTCTTTCGTCAACTGGTGCATATGATACCTCAGAATATGTTTCATCTGCTCATAATAAGTCGGGTTTTGCTCATCCCGTAAGCTCATCAGTATCGTATAATATAACTTGATTGGAATTTCCGTTTCAAAATGCTCCGGTTGTTCTTGTATATAATAAAGTAGCTGCTCCAAAAAGCCAAAATTATAATTTGTGTTAAACTGCATCATATTCGCCGTCAAATGACAACAATGGCGCAGCTTTTCGATCAAAAAATACCGATCTAAATGATCCAGCATCTTCTGAAATGTTTCTGTTTTAGAGCGATCCACGAAGCCCCCGCTATAATAGCCCACCAAAAAATTGAAGCGATAACTCACAAAATGATAATCGCCATTTTGATACGGATATTGGGTAATTGTTTTTTCTAATAAGCGCGCCCGATTGGTCATCACTTCAAACTGATTGGACTCGTAAGCGGCTTCCAACGTAGATAATTGCTCGCGTAAGGGCTGGGCTTCAAAAAACTGCTGCGCCAAAAACCGATGATACAATCGCTTCAAATATGACATCACGTTGTGCAGACGCTGCTCATCATAGGCTTGCTCCGAAAACAATTGCTCGAATAAGGCCTCGCGCTCCGGTACACTTTTTTCCTGCTCGGCGTTGGCTAAAATAATTTCCAGCAATTCCTGCGTTTTTTCGTGCTGATTAAAGTAAGGCGAGCTTACAAACTGCTGAAAGCGCTCCCGATCGCGCGGCGAAAGCGCTAAAATATAGCGAATTATTTTGCTCTGTTGTTGCATACCTACAGCTTTCAAATACAAAAATGTATTCGCAATATTAGTTTAATTCACTGAAAAACAGAAGAGTGTATTCGAATAATTTTTAAAAAACCGATGCAGTAAGCGCGAAAAATGTACTTAGTTGAAAAGGTCTTTTGTACGACTTTTGTATCATGCTTGAAAGTTAAAGCATTTACAACGACTCGTAGATAGCAAATTATAATTCCTAAAGACGATTTTTTTACGACCTGTTTTTTAATTTTTTTTACGACCTGTACCAACAAATTGTAATCCCGGCTACTGCACAACACATGAACGACCTACATTATTAAGAAGCAGTAAGCCAACATGAACAAAGATTTATAATCTCATGAGTGGTTTGGGAAGAAGGGTATCGCATATTATGCGGTACCCTTTTGATTTTTCATGCTGTAACTTACCATAGTTGGAAAAACCTTTAAAATCATTTACTACTTTATTCGTGTTATTCATTCTTTCAAACGAAAGTAATGTAATACCATTTTAAAAGTGGTTTGGCGAGCAGGGAGCGGCGAGGAGGATCAGTCTATTGTAAGAAAATGAGTACGTCTTTATTTTTTGAAATTATATTTATTTTGAAGTAGCACTCAATAAAAATATTAAGCCTGCCGAGCCTGGTACCACGCATAAGGGTTGTACACAACTGGCTTCGGCAGGTTAAACCAATCAAACTATTTATTGACCGTCGGCAAAGCTTCGTTCTTTATGATAGGCAATATCAATCCCTTGTTGTTCAATATGCTCTTCTACACGCGCCCCTTTCGTAACGAAAGCGCTGAGTTTAAAAATTAGAAATGTACCAATGGAAGTAAAGACAATGGTGATAAAGGTAGCAATAAGCTGTACCAGCACTTGCGACGGATTGCCGTAAAGCAAGCCCGCTTCACCATTGACACTAGGGTTGGCAAAAATACCAGTAGCAATAGCGCCCCATATACCCACCAAGCCATGAATACCAAAAGCATCGAGCGTATCGTCGTACTGGAGTAGTCGCTTCAGCTTCACCACACCAAAATACCCTACCCAGCCAGCTACGCCACCAATGGTGAGCGCGCCTGCCACATCCACGTAGCCTGCTGCAGGTGTAATGCCTACCAGCCCAGCAATAACGCCAGAAGCTAACCCCAATAAAGAGGGCTTATGGTCGGTCATCCATTCTACCATCATCCAAACCAAGCCTCCCGTACAAGCAGCGACATTAGAAACGAGTATTGCATTAGCGGCAATACCATCGGCTGCCAGTTGGCTACCAGCATTAAATCCGAACCAGCCAAACCACAACAATGCTGCTCCGAGCGCCGTCAGTTTCAAAGAAGAGGGTTCGTTGTTTTCTTTGTGATTCTTGCGTTTGCCGAGCATTAGTGCCAGCACCAAACCTGCCACGCCAGCATTGACATGAATGACGGTACCACCCGCAAAATCTAATTCTCCCAATTCATGCAACAGTCCTTCCCCCCATATCCAATTGGCCAAAGGCGCATAGATAAAGAGTACCCACAGTGTGGCAAAAACAACCCAAGTAGAAAACTTGATACGCTCCACGACGCTGCCACTGATGATGGCTACGGCAATAGCAGCAAATACCCCTTGAAAAGTAACAAAAAGTAGGGTTGGAATGGTACCAGTTACATCATTGACACCGATGTCATTCAAAAAAGCATGTTTGAAAGATCCGAAATACAGGAAAGTTTCATCGCTAAACGCCATGGTATAGCCAAAGGTAATCCAGGCGATAGTTGCCACGCACATAGATACGAAGCTCATGCCCACGGTATTGATAACGTTGCGTTTGTTGGATAATCCACCATAGAAAAGCGCCAGACCCGCCGGCGTCATCAGGAATACCAGTATTGTTGCAATCAACATCCAGGCGGTATCACCATAATTGATTTCCATAATATTACGCCATTTTATTTTTATTAAACAAAAAATTAGCTTTGGTTAGTAACGATTTATGCCCCAACCATTACACAACCATGATGCCTTATTATATCCAAAAATTATACAGTCCGGTGTGCTTCCAACAGTTCAATAATGTCCTGGCATCTGGCTTTTTTAGCATCATCTAGGGGTGTGCCCCCCCAACGGTCTATCGGGCTATGCGCGACGCCGCGGCTCAACAGATAACGCACCACTTCCAATTTATTCTCTGCGGTGGCCAAATGCAGGGCTGTACGACCATCATAGTCGGCACTTCCTAAGTCCATACCTTGCGCTTCGAGGCGTTTGATTTCATCCAGATCACCATAGCTGGCAGCATAAATCAGGTTGACAATCTGGTTCACTCGTCGTTCATACTTGTGCTTACGCGGGTTCTTTTTGCTCGTTTCGCGGGTTAGTGAATCATAGTTGTGAAAGGCATATTTTTCAATTAGGCGTTCGCAAAATTCTACCCCCCGCACCGAGTTGCCATGATGGTCCAAGCGCGGCGACCAGATGCTAATGCCCATCAGATTGGGAATAACGACGAATAAAGCGCCCGATACACCACTCTTAGCCGGTACACCAATTTTAAAAGCAAACTCGCCAGAAAAATCGTACATACCGCAACTGAGCATCAGCGATAGGCAATGCTGCACCACTTGTTCGTCAAAAATTTTCTCGCCACTCAGCGGATTTACCCCTGCATTAGCCAAGGTAGCTGCCGCAATTGCTAAATGATGCGAACAAGACTCAACAGAGCAACACTGAAAATAGAATTCCAGCACTTCGGTTAGGTTGACCCCTTCTGGGAATGCCCGATTTTCACGCATAAAATAAGCCAACGCAAAATTGCGATCCGCCGTTTGCCGCTCCGATAGGTACACCGCATTATTGAAGGACACATTTTTGTAGGCACATAATTTTCGCCAAGTATTAAATACATAATCAAACCGATCGGCAATATTGAGCTGATTGCGTAATAGAGAGCAACTCATGATAGCCCCCGCATTAATGAGCGGATTGTGCGGTAATCCAGCATTATTCAGCGACAATTCATTAAACGTGCGCCCGCTGGGTTCGCGCCCTACGTGCCGATGCACTGCATCCACACCGTGTTCCTGCAGGGCTAAGCAATAATTCACTGGCTTACAAGTGGACTGCAAACCAAAACTGGTGTAGGCATCGCCAATAGAAAAGCGCTGCCCATCAATTGTACAGATAGAAACAGCAAATTGCTCTGGCTCCACACGTGCCAACTGTGGGATGTAGTCAGCTACTTTTCCACTCGTATTACGCGAAGTAATATGATAGATTTCTTCAATATCTTTGCAGAAATCATCAAAATCGGGTACAATCAAATTTTTTGTTAATGCGTTCTTTACCAGCACATTATGCCGCACGAGCCGTTCCATTTCCACCACCGATATCATATTAAAAATATCCGTATCGCGGGGTATGATTTCAAACTCGTTGAGGATGCTCTGTAAGCGCAAATCGTCTCGTAGAATACCTTCTTTACTCAGATAATTAAAAAACGCATCGGCAGGTACAGCGCCTTTGCCATCTTTATCAATCATACTAAAAAGAGGCGCTACATTGAGGCTGGCATCTACATCATAAATATCCGGCAGGCTTTGATTGGTTTCCATAATAAGCTAAATTTATAAGTGACAATGGACAATACCATGACGCAAATATAAAAAGTTGGTGAAGTGCATACTACACAAATAGAAGTATGCACCCACCAGATGAGCCAGAATTTTAAGCAAATTCGAGCTGCGCTTCTTTTACCGTTTTGATAATGCGCGAAGCCACCAGATAGGGATCAGCATTAGAAGCCGGGCGACGATCTTCCAGATAACCCCGCCAGTCGTTTTGCGGCACCGAAATCGGAATACGGATGGACGCTCCACGGTCGCTAACGCCGTAGCTAAATTTATCAATAGATTGCGTTTCATGCAAGCCTGTCAAGCGTTCATTATTGCTGGAGCCATACACCCCAATATGATCGTGATGTACATGGCGGAACGCCTCGCAAATATTTCTCATAATTTCTTCGCCGCCGATCTCCCGCATAGCTCGGTTGGAGAAATTGGTATGCATACCGGAGCCATTCCAGTCGCCTTTGATAGGTTTTGGATGCAATTCTAAGCGCACTTGATACTTCTCGGAAATGCGATACAACAGATACCGCGACAGCCACAGATCATCAGAAGCACGCTTAGCCCCCCTGCCGAAGAGTTGGTATTCCCATTGACCCAACATCACTTCTGCGTTGATGCCGGTTACGGTTAGCCCTGCTTCAATGCACTGGTCAAGATGTTCCTCTACAATATCGCGCCCCGATACATTCGGATAACCCACCGAGCAATAGTATTTGCCCTGTGGCTCTGGGTAACCATTAGACGGAAAACCCAGCGGCACGGTACCTTGCATCAGCACGTATTCTTGCTCAAATCCAAACCAAAAATCTTCATCGTCTTCAAACTTAGCGCGATTATTGGTGGCGTGTGGTGTGCCATCCGGATTCAATACTTCCGATAGCACCAGATAAGCATTCTTACGGGCAGGATCGGCTACCATGCGTACTGGCTTCAACAGGCAATCCGAGGAGTGCCCTTCCGCCTGACGTGTAGAACTGCCATCGAATGACCAGAGCGGCAGGCTCTCTAAGGTCCCGTCGAATTCTTTCTCGTTCAAAATTTTTGTTTTGCTGCGCAGATTAGGCTCTGGCGTGTAGCCATCCAGCCAAATGTACTCGAATTTTACATTGTGCATTTTAAAATTGAGGTTTAAAAAGTTAGGAAATAATTAGCCATACTTATGATGTCGTACTCAACGACATGATATAGTTCTTACCATTTGTATTTTGCTCGTAGAAATTGTGTTATGTACAAATGCCTATACAAGGAGAATAGATAGCCATATCAAAGAGGGATTTACTGTCAGGAGAACATTTAACTTGCAAAAATTCACTGATATTTAAAACCCTTCAAATGTAATTCTATACAATCATCATTTCAAACAAAATTTCCATTTCAAAATAAAATTTCATATACAGTTAACACAGCCTTACTTATAGTTTACATTTGCTATTTTCGGTGTATGACATTTGTTTCTAATATTGCATCAAAATTACGCGAGGCTCAGCAAACTGGCAATACGGTCTGTCCGAATGAACGGAATAGCTTTCCGAATGGCTACCATAGCAGTCCGAAATAAAAACACACCAATTAGTTAGGCAAGAATAGTAAAATACCTTTACACACAACCAATTCATTTTCAGTTGTTTAAATGATAAAACATAAACTATACCATCCTCTTGGCATGCTATATTCATCCGACCGTTAATTACGGCGGCAAAATTTGGTAAAACCCGATGATACTGTATCTTTGAGCAGGTTTTTCGTGTAAGCCATGTAAATGATTTTATGATAACGTGCCATGTAAATCATTAAGAGCATGTTTAAATTTCATACTTTGGTCTGCAAATGTTCATCTATGGAACCTCACTTTGCCTTTTTCTCGCTCCGTAGCGCTGCTATGCAGCTCAAAAAACGCTTCGTGAGAACCCAAATCTGATCATTTTCGACTTCAAAAACGAATTTTAAACATACTCTAAAACATTTAGCGTTAAAAGAATGATGCCTATTTTTTTTGATAAAAATATAATTTCCATGTTTCACCGTTTGTTTTTATTATTATGTTTTACGTTTTGGGCGTTGAGCCTTCCTGCGCAATTGACGATTAAGATCACTGCTGTACCCCCGAATACCCCGCCCGGCGATTCGATTTATATTGCGGGTACATTCAATAATTGGAACCCCGGAAACGCTGCATTCATTGTCAAAACCCAACCCGATGGCTCGCGCCAGGTCACGCTGAATCCGCCGGTTGGTAGTGTGCAGTTCAAATTTACGCGAGGTAGTTGGGCTACGGTGGAGGGTAATGCGCAAGGTGGGCAGTTGCCCAATCGTGTCGTACCATACAATGGCCAGCCGCGCACAGAGGAAGTGAGCATCCTGAGTTGGGAAGACCTCGCTGGCAACAATCCTGGCGCCAGCACTGCCGCAGCCAATGTGCGCATCCTGTCGGATAATTTTCAAATGCCACAACTGGGCCGCAGCCGCCGCATTTGGTTGTACCTGCCGCCCGATTACAACAGTTCCAACAAACGCTACCCCGTGCTGTATATGCATGACGGGCAGAATATTTTTGATGCTCGAACCAGCTTTTCCGGTGAGTGGCGCGTGGATGAGGCGCTCAATAGTTTGTTTGACAATGGCGATTCGGGCGTTATTGTGGTTGCGATTGATAATGGCGGTGCCAATCGTATCAATGAATATTCGCCTTGGGTACACCCGCAGTACGGTGGCGGGCAGGGTGCCGCTTACCTGCGCTTTCTGGTAGAAACGCTCAAGCCCTACATAGACGCGAACTATCGCACTCGCCCCGAACGCGAGCATACGGGCATCATGGGGTCGTCTATGGGCGGATTGATTTCACTGTATGGTGCCATAGAGCATCAGGAAGTATTCGGGAAAGCAGGCGTATTTTCTCCTTCGTTTTGGTTTTCATCGCAGTGCTTTGCGCATGTGAGTGCTACTGGCAAGCGAGCGCCCATGCGCATTTATCTATTGGCGGGGCAGCCCGAAGGCAACGGCTCTGTGGTAGCCGATTTGAATGTCATGTATAACACGCTTCGGCAAGCCGGCTTTGAGGAATCGGAGTTGTTCCGCATCACCCACCCCGACGGTGCGCATAGCGAATGGTATTGGGCGCGTGAGTTCCCGGCAGCTTATCAATGGCTATATAGCAATGCCCCAACGACTCAAATAACGGTGCCCGCACCCAACTATCAAATCACCTTAGCGCCTAACCCTGCTGATAGTATGATATACGTGCAAAGCTCAACCGCATGGCAGGCGCCAGGCTATCGTATTTTTCATGCCGACGGGCGAGAGGTAAGGTCTTATCAAACTTTACAACAATCGACTATTCAAGTAAATGATTTGCCACAGGGCGTGTATATTATTATATTCTACGAACAGAATCAAGTGATTGATAGTCAGAAAGTTATGATATATAAGTGACTAATATGTTGATGCGCTAATAAAAATGATATAACGATGATTGACAAAATCAAACAAACGATAAAAGAAATGACCGATGCGATTCAAGAGCAGGCGGCTGTATTCGGTGAAAGTGCCAAAGAGAAAGGTTATCAGGTGATTGAAGAGTGGCTGCAAATTTTTCCGCAATTGGAATTGTATAAATTAGAGATCACAAGCTTTGCGCTGGGGGTAGCAATTAGTCCTTCCTTAGAGGTGGAGTTGGTGGGCAAACATGACGATTTCAGTGTGGAGCGCCTGCAGCAAATTATAGCCGAAACTCCCAAAAACACTGGACTTTCATTGGTATTTAACACGATCAAAATGGCTTATGCTATGCACCGAAAAACCTATGCAACCTTGCGCGACCCGCTTGTGGTAAAAATTCGGATCAAGCTATCGCCCGAAGTGCGTGTGTTTATTGGCGCCCCTATGTTGCAATGAGTATTACAACTTTTTGGCGGGCGTTGGCTTCAATTGTTTTAAGCGGTACATGTCCTGCAAATAACGTTTCGCCAGTGGAATAATTTTCACTCGGCTGCTGCTGACATCATCTGTCCAAGTTACAGGTAATTCCTTGATTTTCAAGCTGAGCCATTCGCCAACAGTGAGCAATTCGGTGGAAAAGAACCAACCGTCGTTGCGCGCACCTTGCTCATGAAGTTGAGGATATACGTCACGGCGTAAAAATTTGAACCCGCACATACCATCCGAAAAGCGAACGCCCAGATAACGCCGTAGCAACCAGTTGAAAACCCGCGATGTTACCTCCCGCTTGAGGGTACGACCAATCACGCGGGCCTGCGGGTGCAAGCGGGTAGCGTACACCAAGTCATATCCTTGATGGGCAAGGGCATTATAAGCATCCAAAAAGTGCGACAGGCCGGTCGCCAGGTCGAGGTCCATATAGCCCACTATATCCGCATCGGATTGCCCCCAGGAGGTTTTCAGCGCCAGCCCCACGCCCCGGCGCGGTACTTTTACTACCACCAATTCGGGGAGTTCTTGGCTTAATTTTGAAGCAATATCAAAGGTGTTATCCATCGAGCCATTGTCAGCAATTACAATGCGCCACTGCTCAGCCGCAGCAAAATGCGCGCGCAGAAAAGCATGCAGTATTCTTACTTGCCGCTCAAGCGTAAGTGCTTCATTCAAAACAGGAATGGTGACATCGAAGGTGTACATCGGATGTAAAAATTATTTCTGGGCGCTAAGGTCGTCGTTTCTCGATCGTTTGCAAAAAAAAGCACACAAAATCCGGTGGGTAGGTCACGCACGAATCGGTAAATTTTATTTATTTTGTAGAAAAATCCACGATTTTTATCTATACCAAACAAAAAGCCCGAACTTAAAGCCCTAATTTTCCGTACTATTGTGCAAACATATGACGGATGGCGCTGCGAGATCATTAAAGCTGCGAATTATGTTGAGAAATATAAAGTCTTGGTTTATTATTGAAGAAGAACCGGTATCCCCAAAAACCGGTGAACAAAAGCCGGCCAAGCCAGTAGCTACTGAATTGGTTCAGCCTACAGCCAACACGCACATGCCCGATGCATCCGGAACGGTCACCTCAGAATTTTTGGATGTGCTATTCGACGCCATGGAACAACAAAATCTGGATGGCTTTGATTATCTGGAGTTTAAGCAATCGCTGCATTCGTTAGAAAAAATGCCTATGGACGAAGCCACGCGATACCAATCGGCTTTTGCTATGGCCCAAACGCTGGGCGCTACCCCACCCCGTTTGATGGAAACAGCGGAACACTATCTGCGGGTACTACAGGGTGAAGAAGCAAAATTCCAACAGGCTGTTGCCAACCAGAAAAACAAGTTAATCGGAGCTAAGGAGCAAGAAATCAAGGCATTAGAGGAAATGGTACGCGAAAAAACAGAACAAATAAAGCGCCTGACGCAAGAAATTGAAGCGCATCAGCAGCAAGCGAAGGACCTGCGCCACGACATCGCAGAAGCTACTGTAAAAGTAGAGACAACACATCGCAATTTTATTGCCTCTTACCAAGAATTGTCAGGTAAAATTCAACGCGATCTGGATAATATGAAACGATATTTAAAATGATTTTATTAACCATTTTTCGTTCATTGTTTATCATTGACCATCGTACTTGTAAAATTTTAACTCAAATAATGATCAATCGTTAAAAATATGGATACGTACAACAAAGAATTCAAAAGCAAATCATTTTGGCAGCGCCCAGAGGGGGTTACTGGCATGATCTTTCTGGCGGGGCTGGTAATTGGTGGCGGCTATTTACTATCTATCGCATTACCTGCCATTATTGCGCTTACACAAAACATTTTATACCTGAGTGTAATGCTGATGGCACTTGGCGCTATTGTATATGTGGTGCTTGACCCTAAAATGCGCAACCTCGTATGGTACATGTACAAAAGTGTAATGCGCTGGCTAACAGGGCTTTTTGTACAAATTGACCCAATTGGTATCCTCAAATCTTATGTGGAGGAACTCAAGAACAATCTGCGTAAAATGAACAAACAAATTGCACAATTACGCGGACAAATGCACAAATTGCACGAGGTTATTCACAACAATAAAAAGCAAATTGAAAATAGCCTCAATATGGCCAGCAAGGCGCGCGAAGCGGATAAGCAAAATATCATGATCCTGAAGTCGCGTCAGGCAGGCCGCCTTAAAGATTCTAATCTACGCTTAGAAGACCTGTACCGGAAAATGGAAGTGCTGTACCGCGTACTCACGAAAATGTACGAAAACTCGCAGGTACTCATGGAAGATATTCAAGATCAGGTGATGGTAAAAGAGCAAGAGCGCAAAGCCATCCATGCCAGCCACAGCGCTATGCGCTCAGCGATGAGCATCATCAGTGGCGACCCCGACCAGCGGGCTATGTTTGATATGGCTATGGAAGCTATCGCCGAAGATGTTGCGAATAAAGTAGGCGAAATGGAGCGTTTCATGGAAATGTCTGCCAGCTTTATGGATTCTGTGGATTTGCAAAATGGCATTTTTGAAGAAGAAGGCTTGAAAATGCTGGAAAAATGGGAGAAAGAGGGCGTGTCGTTGCTACTGGGCAATGAGAAAGAAACCCTGCTACTGCAAGCCAATAATGATAAAGATGTGCTCGACCTCAACGCCCCTATGAAGGAGCGCGTGAAAGACCCGGCACACAGAAATCAATACGATAACTTTTTTGAACTTTGATGCCCGATTAGGTACAGCACAACAATCGGACTTACTCAGCAACCATTTTTAAAACAAAATTCCAATATCCAATCATGGCAAGACGTCTGACCACCTTTTCCAAATTCCTTATCACCGTAGCCATCGTTGGTGCGGCATACCTTGGTTTTCGATATTTAATGAGTTCCGGCGCATTGGATAGCGTAGTGGATAATACCGCATCTGATGGCAGTACACGTAGCACTGGCAAGGCCGGCGACGCTATCCGAATAGCGGTCGTTACCTGGGGTGGCTATGCTGGCGGGCAATATTTCAATGAGGGTTTTCACGCCTCTGAAAAATCCCGTTTTTACAAAGATTATGGCATTAAGGTGGATTTCAAAGTGCTGGATGATGTAGATGCATCATTGGCAGCTTGGAAAAATGGCGAAATTGATGTGCATTGGTACACCATTGATGCATTTCCGACCATTGTTAGTGGTTTGAAAGATTTCGACCCCGTGGTGCTTTGGCAAGCCGACTGGTCGCGCGGCGGCGACGCCGTGGTGGCCCGACGCGGAATCAGTAGTGTAGGCGATTTGAAAGGCAAAAAAATAGCAGTAGCAGAACTCACGCCTTCCCATTCTTTTCTGCTCTGGCTGTTGGATGCCGGCGGCTTAACGCCAAAAGATGTACAAATTGTGCCGCAGTCGAGTGCGCCCAATGCCGCAGAAGCCTTCAAAAGTGGCAACGTGGACGCAGCCGTTGTATGGAGCCCAGATGATGAGGCCTGCCTACGAGCAGTACCGGGTTCGCGGGTATTAGAAAGCACGCGCTCCGCATCCAACATCATCGCTGACGTGTTCTTTGCGAAACGCGAGTATGCCGAAAAGAACCGCGACAAGCTGCAAAAGCTGTATGAAGGCTGGATGAAAGGCGCTGCCGAAATTAATGCCTCCGAAGCCAATAAAGCCAAAGCCGTTAAAATATTAACCGAAGGGCTGGGCATACCCGAAGAAGATGCTCGCATGGCAATCAATAATGTGCGCTTGGTAACGCATGGCGACAATGTCAACTTTTTTGGGTTAAACCCTGATTTCAAAGGTGTGAATGGCAATTCGCTCTACCTGCGCATGACCAATGAATACCAAAAACTGGGCTATGCGGAAAGTAGCACCCCAACTTGGCGCACCATCGCCTACCCATATTTTGTGCAAAGTACCAACCTGAGTGACGCTGCCAACGATGCCGAGCAACAGAAAGTGTTCGTAAAAGTAAGCGGCGAAGAAGCTAAAGAGAAAGAAGCCATCGCTACCAAGCGGGTCAGCATTAGTTTCCGCAGTGGAGAATTTGCCTTGGATGAAAATGCCAAATATATCATTGACCGCGAGTTCGTGGACATTGCAAAGGCCTTCGGCAATGCGCGCATCCGCATAGAAGGCAATACCGATGACGTAGGCAATCGGGCTTCTAATGTTGCGCTTTCGCAAAAGCGTGCCCAAGCCGTAGCTGATTACTTGGTGCGCGAGCATAGTATGACGCCAAATCGTTTTATCGTTATTGGCAATGGCCCAGATAAGCCTGTAGCTTCCAACGCTACCTCCGACGGAAAAGCGAAAAACCGTCGCACAGATTTCGAACTAATAAGGGAATAACAAAACGCGTAAAAACCTGGTTTTGAATAAGTTAAATACATAAATGATCCAATTCATCGAGCTAAAGTTGCTGCCTGAAGAGGCGGCCCTTGAGCAGGTAATCAAAGACAAAACCGCAGCAAAATTAGGTGTTCCATCAGCTACCCTGAATGACTGTCGTGTAGTACGGCGCTCCATTGACGCACGAGGGGCGCAACCTTTTTTTTTGCTGCGTGTAGAAGCCTACATCAAAGAGCTATACCAGCCAGAACCGCTTATCATAAAGGGGTTGCATCCGGTTGACGGCTCCAAAAAGGTTATCATCGTAGGGGCTGGACCCGCTGGTTATTTTGCAGCATTAGAACTGTTGGAGCAAGGTATTCAGCCCATTATCTTTGACCGAGGCAAGGATGTGCGTGCGCGTAGGCGCGATCTGCGGGCTATCCAGCAATTTGGCATCGTGCATCCACATTCCAACTATTGCTTTGGCGAAGGCGGCGCAGGCACCTATTCTGATGGCAAATTATATACCCGTTCGCACAAGCGCGGCGACATTGATAAAGTGCTAAAACTTCTCGTGGAGCACGGCGCCAGCAAGGATATTCTCATAGATGCGCACCCGCATATCGGCTCTAACAAGCTACCCAATATCGTAGCCAATATCCGTGAAACCATCCTTCACTACGGCGGCAAAATTCATTTCAATAGCCATGTAACGGATTTTATTATTCAACAAGAACGCATGCTCGGCGTAGTTGTAAATGATGCAACCGAGCATATCGCTGATGCCGTACTATTAGCCACTGGGCATTCCGCGCGCGACATTTACCACGCCTTACATCGCCATCATATCCTCATCGAAGCCAAGCCGTTTGCGTTGGGGGTGCGTATTGAGCATAGCCAAGCACTGATTGACCAAATTCAGTACCGGCAGTCACCGCGCAATCCACATCTGCCCGCATCAAGCTATAAATTAGTATGTCAGATTGAAGATCGGGGCGTATTCTCGTTTTGCATGTGCCCAGGCGGGCTAGTAGTGCCGGCAGCCACCGCGCCAGGCGAAATTGTAGTAAACGGTATGTCTATGTCGCGGCGCGATTCGGCTTATGCCAATTCTGGCGTAGTTGTAGCCGTAGAAACAACTGATTTTCAACACCTTCGTGAATATGGAGTTTTCGCCGGTTTGGCTTTCCAGCAACAGATTGAGCGAGCAATGTTTGCCTTTGGCGATGGTAGCCAACGCGCACCCGCCCAGCGGCTCACCGATTTCGTACAAGGAAAAATATCCGCCAGTTTGCCGGATTCGTCGTATATTCCTGGATTGGTAGCGGCACCGCTGCATAAGCTACTGCCGAAGCCCATTGCTCGGCGTCTGCGCTTTGGCGTGCAAGAATTTGGCAAAAAAATGCGCGGCTACTACACAGAAGAAGCGAATGTGATAGGTACAGAGAGCCGAACCAGCGCTCCAATACGCATACCACGCGACCGCGACACCTATATGCACCCGCACGTTAAGGGGCTTTTTCCTTGTGGCGAAGGAGCGGGCTACGCCGGCGGCATCGTGTCGGCAGCAATGGACGGCCAAAATGTGGCCCGAGCTATCGCCAAGCATATATATAATATGTAATGAATCATTGGTGCGCTTGTAATTTTACAACTTTAAGCCGCTGATAATCAAATTTTTATAAAAAATAATCACCCGTAGTAACACCAATATTTAAAATCCAATTCAAACAATGAAAAAATGTGATCATGAAAAACTTAGTGGATTTACTCGGACGCATCCTGCTGTCGTTCATATTTTTATACGATGCTTATGATTCGATTTTTTACTTCAGAGCCACAAAAAGCAAAATGACCGCCTACGGACTTACCTGGAACCAGGATTTACTACTCATAGGTGCTATATTTGTGTTACTTTTAGGCGGTTTACTCGTTCTATTTGGGTATCGGGCACGGCTCGGAGCTATTCTACTACTGTTGTACTGGCTCCCTGTAACCTTTATTGTACATTCCTTTTGGAATGACCCCGAACCCGAACGGCGCTTGCAGGCGATTCTATTTAGCAAAAATTTGGCGATTATTGGCGGCTTGCTCATGATATGGGCAAATGGTACTGGCGCATACAGCGTACGGCGCATCTTAGCTACCACCAAGGTACGAGGCACCTGAAAATCATCAAATAATGTTAAAAAACATACGAATTAAACTTAAATAACTACCTTGCAGGTATAATTTAAAACTTTTTTCATATTCAAAATATTTTAATTCAAAATTGATCTGTATGAAAGAAGAATTGGTTTATGCACCCAAAGCTGCCGTCACCAGCGTCATCAAAGCAGTGATTATCGAAGACGAACCGAAGGGACTGAGCAACCTCAAGAATATGCTTACCCAATACTGCGAACACGTAGAAGTAATTGGAGAAGCCATGAGCGTAGAGGAAGGACTTGAACTCTTTGCCGACCCAGCCATCAAGCCTGATGTTGCTTTTCTTGATATCAGCCTGCCTGACGGTTTGGTGTTTCAATTGCTCAACCAGTTGCGTCCAATTGATTTTGACATCATCTTCGTCACAGCTTATAAAGATCACGCCGTAAAAGCCTGTGAATATAGCTCTATCGGCTTTGTGCTCAAACCTATTGACCCCGACCAATTGCTTGATGCCGTAGCACGCATCCGGCCACGCCGAGAGCGCGACTCCCAAATAGAAAAACGGCTCGACTTATTTACCAATTATTTTAATAATCCAAATGCATTTACTAAATTAAGCATATTTGCGTTAGATGGTATTTACTTTGTAAATATACGCGACATTGTACGCTTTGAAGCAGAAGATAATTATACCCATATTTATTTGCAAAGCGGCGAACGCATTACCGCTTCCAAAACGATTAAATCATACGAGGATTTACTCGAACCTTTTAATTTCTACCGGGTGCATAAGCGCCATGTGATCAACCTGAACTACATGCGTAAATTCGTAAAAGGCGACGGCGGCTACTTGATAATGGATGATAATATGAAGATCGAGGTATCGCGCCGGCGACGCCCCGCCTTTATGGAACAGATGCGAAAACTACAGGAAGGATTGTAAAAAACGAAACGCAGATAAATTGTTTTTGAATAAGACCATGCATCCTAAAAACCCAGAAATTATACATTTCATTACTTATGTGTTAATAAAAAATGTGTGGCATATGCACCAAAACAGTTTTAGCGGCGGAAGTTTTTTTGTACCTTTACTGTGCGATTGCGAATCAAAAATTTGAAGTAAATTAAGAAGAAGCATCCCGTGTACCTTCTCAAAAATCAGTTGCTATGGGAAAATCAAAAAAAAATATTGATGATCTCAAGAAGGAAAAAGGCATGAAGCCCATTCCCAAAGGAGATATGACCAAAATTACAGGTGGTAAAAACGACAAGAACAAAAAGAAGCATAATAATGGCTGTGGCGGTATCCTGCCGCAGTAATGCGATATTACTTCTTAACTTGAGAGGACTACACCTGCCGATAAGGCGGGCGTAGTCCTTTGTTATTTTTTTTGCGATGTTATGACGAATACTATTGCTGGCCCTGTGCTTACTCTCCAACAGATGGAACAACGACTGCAACGCCAGAAAGATCCCTTGCAGCGCCTCTATCTGATTGACCAATTAGCGAGTCATTACGCCTATACCAACGTAAAGCGTGCCAAAGACCTATTGGAAGAACAAGCTTGGCTCCTGCAACAATTGGATGCTCCTGATTTTGAACTCAATTATCACCTCAATACCGCTACTGTTGAGAATCAGTTGTACCGCTTTGAGGCCGCCGCTGGGCATTTCTCAGAAGCGATCGAACTGCTGGAAGAGCGCGGTGCCGCAAAACAACTCGCCGAAGCCTACATTGATATGGCGGGCATTTGCATGAACCTGGAAGATCTCGAAGAAGCGCAGGACTATTTAGACAAAGCCGTTCGGGTGTTGCGCAACTTCCCTGAAGAGCGCCTCACCGCACGCATCATCTGTCGAGAGGGTTTTATGCACCTGCATTATTCCAATTATTCCAAAGCCATCGAACTCCTGCTGGAAGCGGATAAAAAAATTCGAGCCCTACCCGCGCCTCCCGACTTAAAAGACTATTACTTTCTCATGCTCTTGCATAGCGGATTGGGCAAGGTGTATGAACGCAATGACGATCACGAAAAAAGCGTGCGTGCTTACCTTCGGGTAGTAAACATGTGCGAAGAAATGGGCATGCGTACTCGCCTTTCGTGGCACTACTTGAATGTTGGCAATGGGTATATGGCACTCAGCGATTATGAAAATGCAGAATGCTATTTTCGCAAAGCCATTGATGTTGCTGATGACACCAGCCAGCAAGCGCGCGCAGGGGCCTACGCCAATATGGGCTACTGTTATCTTGAAAAAAAGCAATACGCAGAAGCTATCAAACTCTTTGATCGTGCCGAACGCCTGTACAAAGAAAAACAGGAACCCGATTTTTACAATTTTTCCAATATAGCAAGCTGGCGGGGGCGGCTCTATGCGGAGCAGGGCAACTCGCGCCGAGCCATGCGCCACTTTGAACAGGCCTTCGAATACGCCCGTGAAATTGAGGATTATAAACTCCTGTCCAACATTTGCAAAGATATTGCCAATTTGTATGCTGAGTTAGAAGACTACAAAAATGCTTTTGAATACCAGTTGCTGCATAGTCGAATGGAGGAAAATTACCTCGAGCAATTGGAGAAACGCCGCCAGGTAGAATTGGAAGTAAAATACGAAGCCGAAAAAAAGCGACAGGAAACCGAACTGCTACGCTTGCAGGCTACTAAGCTGCAACTCAAGGCCTTACGCGCACAAATGAATCCGCATTTCATGTATAATGCCCTGAATTCCATTCAAAATTATATCACCTCCAGCGAAATTACTTCGGCAGCAAAGTACCTCGCAAAATTTGCCGAACTGATGCGCCAAAGTTTGGAATATTCTGATCTGGAAATCATCTCTTTGGAAAAGGAATTAGATTTTTTAGAAAACTACTTATACATTAATGAAAAATTACGCTTTGAGGGTAGCCTAAAATATTACATCGAAGTGGATGATGAAATCGAAGAAGACATCCTTGGCGTGCCTACTATGATTATTCAGCCCTACGTAGAAAATGCCATCGAACATGGCCTCCGTACCCGCAAAAACGGTATTGTTCGAGTAAGTTTTTCGCTGTATGACGATGACACCATCCTCTGCGTAGTAGAAGATAACGGCGTCGGGCGTGAAAAAGCGCGCCAACTGCGTCTGCAAGACCCCCAATACCAAAACCATCGCTCGCGCGGCACCAATATTACCGAAAAGCGCTTACAGATACTGCATCAGGCGAAGGAATCGGAAGTATTTGTGAATACCATTGACGTGAAGGACAGCGTCAGCGGCGAGCCTCAAGGCACTAGAGTAGAAATTAAAATCCCGATTGTCGAAATTCAGGTTCGATAAGAGTTGGTGCATGTATTCGCCTGTAAGCCAATATAGGGCTGTTTTATAGGTTTTCCTTTAATTTGCCAATGCTACACTTGCCCCTTTTTCAATGCTTTTCACTTACCAGAATGGGCTTATACGATTTTATAAAAGCAGACCACGGCGTCGTTTTGTAATGGTCTTTAGCAAAATATGTTACAATTTGTTCAAATTCTTCCGGTGATTTGAAACCCGGAATAGCCTGAATAATATTCATATCCTCATCCAAAAAAACGACCGATGGGAAACTCAGGCGTCCTTTCAGCAGTTCCGCTGCCAATTCATGGTAGCCTTTATTGCTGGTTTTTATGTATTTATAGACGCGGTCTTTGTACTCAAGATTTTGCTTTTGTTCGGCATCAAACTTCACTGGGTAAAAATTGGTATTTATATACCGCGCAATTTCAGGCTGTTGGAACGTTTTTTCGTCCATTCGCTTACACCAAGTGCACCACTCGGTGTACACATCGAGTAGAATTTTCTTCTTTGATTTTTTCGCCACTTCCGTAGCTTGCTCCCAAGTGAGCCAATTGATCTTTTCCTGCTGTGTAGTTTCTTGTGCCATTGCGGGTTGTATCGCAAGGCTACAATATAAGCCAAAAAGCAACCCAACACATATCCTTCTCATTATTATGCTGTTTTGTGAATTTAAGCGCAAAAATAATATCTAAGGAACAAAATAAAAAAGTGCCTTATGATTTAAGTACCCGATTTTAAACTAAGTTTAACGATTTTAAACATTTCGATAACATCTTACGCTGTCTTTGCCAAGGGCATGCTCTGCTATTAAAACCCCTGGAATACGCGGTGCGAGGATACCCTGCGATAAAGTTGCCCCCCCTTCCAGCACACGCGCTTCATCCCAAAGCTGTTGATCCAAAAAATGTTGTAGCAATTGCGCACCGCCTTCTACCAGCAGCGTGGTGATTCTTGATTGGTGTAAATACCGTAGCAGCTCGGCTAACCATTGTTGCTGAAAATCAAGCGCTATCATTGGCACATTGATAGCAGCTTTAGCCTGCGAGGCTTGTGCATCCGACACTACTAAAGTGGGGTGTGCACCATCAAAAAGATGTAAATCCGGCGGCAGGGTGCGGTCGCGGTCCACCACAATGCGCCACGGCGACTTACCAAAATAGCGTCTGTTCGTAAGCTTCGGGTTATCAATGCGAGCCGTATTAGCGCCGATGAGAATAGCGTCAACTTCACTGCGCCATTTGTGTACTAAGCGCTGCGACCAGTCGTGCGTAATCCAGAATTGCTGCCCAGGTAAGCCAAAGAATCCATTTTTGGTTTGTGCAAATTTCAGTATTACATAAGGTCGCTCCTGCGTAACGTAATGATTCCGAAAGCGGCTCAGCTGCCTACCTGATTCTTCCAGCAGACCAACGACCACTTCCACCCCTTGACTTCGCAAGCGCTCAACACTCTGACCCGCTACGCCAGGCGTTTGGTCAAGACAAGAAATAACCACCTTAGGAATGCGCTGCGCCAGAATCAAGTCTGTGCAGGGCGGCGTGCGTCCGAAAATACAGCAGGGTTCTAATGATACATATAAAGTAGCTTTTGAAATCAGATGCCGGTTTGCTTCTGCCACGCTCTGTACAGCATGCACTTCAGCATGTGCTTCGCCGTAGCGCTGATGAAATCCTTCGCCAATAATGCGATTATCATACACCAGTACAGCACCAACCATTGGATTGGGGGATACCTGCCCCGCTCCCAGTCGGGCCAAATCAAAACAACGCTGCATAAAGACGGTATCTTGGTGGTGCATGTCAGCATGTTTGAATTATTCGGACTATTGCATCATCCAAATATGATACAGAAATAATAGAATGATGTAAAGATACGCACCATTATTCACATGATAAAGATAAATAAAGAGGGAAGTAGTTTTTTTGATTGTCAGTCGGCACAACTTTTACTACCTTTACCCAAAATTAGTACGCGTGATTCAGGCAACGAACATTCATAAATCTTACGGACAGCTTCATGTACTCAAAGGTGTACATTTGGAAGTAAAAAAAGGGGAAATTGTAGCCATTGTAGGCAAATCGGGAGCAGGGAAAAGCACACTGCTGCACATACTAGGCACGCTCGACCGCGCCGATGAAGGGCAATTGCTCATTAATGATGACGATGTGTTCCGACTTGGCACCAAAAAATTGGCGGACTTCCGCAATAGAAATATTGGTTTTATTTTTCAATTCCACCATTTGCTTCCCGAATTTACTGCGCTTGAAAATGTATGCATTCCTGCTTACATTAGCCACCAACCCGAAACGACCGCCCGAAAACGCGCCCAAGAATTATTAGCTTATTTGGGGCTTGCCGAACGCCTCGGGCACAAGCCAGGGCAGCTTTCTGGCGGCGAGCAGCAGCGCGTGGCTGTGGCCCGTGCCCTCATGAATCAACCGGCTGTGGTTTTTGCTGATGAGCCTTCTGGCAATCTCGATTCGGCTTCTTCGCAAGAACTACATCATTTGCTTTTCCAATTGCGCCAAGATTTTCAACAGACTTTTATTATCGTGACACATAATGAAGAATTAGCGAATATGAGCGACCGGTGTTTGGAAATGAAGGATGGTTTGCTGGAATCTTAAAATTGCTAATACATTAGCAAGAGATGTATTATTCAATGTCAGAAATGTACAAATATCTGAAAATCAATTATTTTAAAAAACCAAGTTCGAATTGTTTTGTAATCAGTGCTTAGAGCATGTTTAAATTTCATACTTTGGTCTGCAAATGTTCATCTATGGAACC
>CALMSP010000210.1 GCA_937872405.1 uncultured Saprospiraceae bacterium
CCCTCGATTTTATTCCGACATCATGGCCTCGCCCGATATGCCTTTCCGGCGGCTGGCTCCACGCGGCAGCGACTATGAGACCTACACGCAAACCCGCCAAGATACTGAAGCACCTCGCTACACGTACAGCACAGCATTGCGTGTTTCGGCAGTTATGAACAATGGCTTGGCACTCCGAGCGGGTGTCAATTATTCGGAAATGCGCGAACGCTTTGAGCATGTCATCGAAAATGAAGTGCGCACCATCATCACCAATCGCTACGGCGCTAACGGCGAAATCATCGGCACCGATACCCTCATCGAAACCAGTCCGCGCTTGGTGGGTACCAACAATACCTACCGCACCATTGACATTCCTGTAATGCTTGGCTATGAGCTACCCCTCAAAAACATTACACTGACTTTTAATGGAGGCGCTTATTTCAATCTGCTGTTTGAACAAACCGGCAACTTCATCTCCCCTGAAAGCAGCCAACCCGTAAACTTTTCATCCGATAATCCTGAAGCCTACCCTGCTTTCCGCGAGCGCTTGGGCATTGGGTGGTATGGTAGCTTGGGCATGCAATACCGAGTAGGGCCACGTCTGCAACTTCTTTTAGAGCCGCATGTACGTGCGTATCCACGTTCTTTCACCCGCCAAGATTTTATGGTGGAGCAGCGTTATCTCACTGCCGGTGTGTTGTAAAGTAAATTTATTGCAATAACACGACAATTACAATTACAAATAATCTCCTTTTCGATTTATAAAGTTCAATTTATAATGGAATAAAATACTGAAAATCAGCTTGTTAAAAAAATAGCGTATTCGATTGAAAAAATAGCTTGTGCGCGTGGCTCATTATAATAGCCAAACATTTTTGCTTTGCTGCTATCCATCATTATCTTTGCAGCAGGTATCTCCCCTATCCGACCTTTAAAGCTATAAATTTCCTCAACCCGATGATCAAATACCAGAAAGATACGGATCACATCGTTACGCTCACGCTTGATATGAACGGCCGGACGCACAATGTCATTAATCATGAAATTGGTGATCTATTTTTACCTGTACTACAACATTTAAAAGAAGAAAAATTGAAAGGTACGCTACGTGGCGTTATTCTCACTTCTGGTAAAAAAACTTTCCTTTCCGGTGGCGACTGGGAATACCTCTATCGGGCGGATGATGCGCAGGAAATTTTTGCGTTCACGGAAAAACTAAAACAATTTTTACGCGACCTCGAAAGTCCAGGAGTACCGGTGGTAGCAGCCATCAACGGCACAGCACTCGGCACCGGATTCGAGGTAGCCTTAGCCTGCCACCACCGCATCGCCATAGCAGCACCAGATTTGCACGTAGGGCTACCAGAAGTGCGTATCGGGCTGATGCCTGGCGCTGGCGGCATTGTGCGCTTGATGTGGTTACTGGGTCTGGAAAAGGCATTTATGATTCTGAGTAGCGGGCGGCATTATACACCACAGGAAGCCATAACGGTAGGTATCATAGATGAACTGGCAAAAAACCGTAAGGATATGCTGGCAAAAGCCAAAGCCTGGCTCCTACGTAACCCAGAAGGCCGCCGCCCTTGGGACCGCGAACACTGCACCATACCCGGCGGTACTATGAAAGAACTAAGGGTGGCTCGTGTTGTGCAGCAGCTCGCCGCCCAACTCACGAGCAGAGGAGCTCGCTTTCCAGCAGCTAAATCCATACTGAATGTACTGGCAGAAAGCTCTAAAATGGATTTTGACACGGCTTGTCGAATTGAAAGTCGCTATTATACTGCTTTGCTGCGAAGCCGAGAGACCAAAAACCAAATCAAAGCCCTTTGGTTTGATCACAATTTTATTGCAGAAGGCAAAAATCGCCCCAGAGGATTTGGTAAGTTTCGCCCCAAGAAAATAGGCGTCATTGGTGCAGGGCAAATGGGTTCGGGTATTGCGTTCACCTGTATTATGAGCGGCATGGAAGTGGTACTAAAAGACGTATCAAAATCTATCGCCGAGCGCGGTCGCGAGTTCGTATCAAAGCGGCTGCAGGAATTGCTGGAGCAAGGACAACTCCCAGCCGCAGCGCGCACACAAATATTAGAAAAGCTACGCACCACCGACACCTCAAAGGACTTTGAACACTGCGACTTGGTCATCGAGGCGGTTTTTGAAAATCGAAATTTGAAGCAAAAAGTAATCAAAGAAGCCGAAGAATATATGGATGAGTACGCCGTCTTCGGGAGCAATACGGTTTCTATTCCAATCACTCGCCTGGCAGAGACATCCGCCCGGCCAGAAAACTATGTGGGCTTACATTTTTTCCACCCCGCAGAAGAAGTCCCCTTAGTGGAAATTGTGCGCGGCGAACGCACCTCCGAAGAAACCACCGCGCGCGCATTCGACTTTGTGCGTGCCATCGGTAAAACCCCCATCATTGTAAAAGACGACTGGGGTTTCTATGCAGCAAGGGTGCAAAATACATTCATTTTGGAAGGCATCACCATGCTGCAAGAAGGTTACCCACCAGCGCTCATAGAAAATACAGGGCAGCAGGCCGGAATGCCAAAGGGAGCCTTAGCTTTTGCTGATGATTTGGGGCTGGATCTGGTACTGCGCTACGAACAACAGGCAGCGGAGCACTACGGCGCAAAGTATATCCAACACCCGGCAGTAGGCGTATTGACTACTATGCTGGAAAAGCTGCAACGTGTAGGCAAAGCCAAAAAAGCTGGTTTTTATGAATACGATGATGCGGCTACACGTCGGTTGTGGATAGGGCTACACGAGTATTTTCCTACAACCCAACAACCATTTGACAATACCGAACTTGCCGAGCGATTCTTATTCGCGCAGGTGATAGAAGCCGTATGGTGCTTGCAAGAAGGCGTTATTGAATCCAGTGCCGCTGCCAATTTAGGTAGCATCTATGGTTGGGGCTTTCCGGCATCCAAAGGTGGTGTCATTCAATACATCCGTAGTTATGGTGTGGATGCTTTTTTAGAACGCTGTAAAGATTTTCAAATCCGGTACGGGCAGCGTTTTCAGGCGCCACGTCGCCTGCGAGAAATTGCGCTAAGCGACTGATAATCAATAGGAATCCTGTCGAATGGAATCAAGAATCAGGGAATCCTGATGAGGTAGTACCCCTGGCTGCTCTGGAGCGATAATGGGCTGCGGTATGAGATCATGGGGCGCTGGGTCAAGCGACTTGTTTTCCTGCAACGTAAAAATAGCAACCGTAGCAATCAATAAAATGCTCGCGGCAGTAGCCATCCAAGTGCGATTGCTACGCCGGCGAGGTGCCATATCTATTTGCTTAGTTGGCTCCAACTGCACCATAGGCTTCACTTGCGGCCGAATAACAGTAGGTGCCGCGGGTGAGATCACTTCAGAAATTTCCTCAGCTGCCGATCCAATCAATAAGCCAGTTGATTTAAATGTAGAGTCCTGATTATCAACGCTTTTTGTAATAATTTGAACCATTTCTTCCCATACGATATTCCGAGTGCGCTCGCGGCCTTGCACCATTTCTATCACCGATATTTTCAACACCAAAGGAAATGCGCCTGCCAACACTGGCTTCACATAAAAAATCCATTCGGTGTAGTCGCCTTTTTCTACAAATTGCTCCTGCTCCGAAATCGTGCGAATGACGAACGGATGGCTGTCATTCGGGTCAATCAGAGCCACCTGCATAACTTCAGCGACCCGCACTGGCTTGATGGTCACCTGTTCATCTAGAATCATATTCAACTGTACCGACGCCTCCTCGAACGCCAGACGCACCACACACTTGGTTTCCCGTTCCAATTGCATCCGATTGGGAATACGATACAACAAATGACCATTTCTGTTGTGGCTGCCGCCCACGGGGAGCATAAAATCCGGAACTTCAAGCAGGGAAATAAACAAGAGCAAATCCGAACGTATCTGATTATATTCTATTTGTAAAGCTTCGTCGCTCAGCAAGTTTTGTACATTTTTCAGATGAGCGTCGTGCAAGCGCCCTTCCAACAGCAGCAGCGCACTATACTTGGGAGAAAACTCCGGCAGGTATTTTTTGAGCGCAGCAACAGCATCCTCCAAGCGCTGCGGCACTATACGCCGTACATCCGACTTTATCTGTTCTAAGGTCGCTATATCCATTGCATTCGCCTGATAAAAATGCCCCGATTATTTAATAGAATATACAAAAATCTGGAGTTGGTATTTATCAGTTATTTAGTTTTTGTAAAAAAACAGCAAAATTTTTACTTAACATGCTACTGGCTTGAATTTTTATCGCTTATCCGCAGATGTAAATATCCGATTCCAGTTGATTCCTTTGCTTAATTGCCCTTCCTTGAGCGAGAACCAGATAAACAGAGGTTTGCCCACCACATGATCTTCCGGCACGAATCCCCACACCCTCGAATCCTCCGAATTGTGCCGATTGTCGCCCATCATCCAATAATAATTCATTTCAAATGTATAAGTGCTTGATTCTTTGCCATTTATGAATATTTTATTATCGGCAATGCGCAATTCATTACCTTCATATACCCCGATAATTCGTTGGTACAATGCGATATTATTGAGATCAATATTGATGGTGACGCCTTTTTTAGGAACCCACAGAGGGCCGAAATTATCCACCGTCCAATTGGGAAAATGCTCGGGGTCACTGGGAAAAATTTTCATCGGGTTAGCATCGAGGCGCCCAATGTCAAGGTGTTCGATTGAAATATTTGAATCCAAAGCCTGAATTTTTTGGCGTTGCTCTTCTGTAAGAATGTAAATAGAAGGCGCCACCGCATCCTCGGTCGAGATGCCCCACTTAGAAAAATTGCGTGTATTGATGCCTGGCGGGGCGGTCACGGTGTACATGTACTCCAGCTTGGAAGGATTATCAGCAGGTTTGCCATTGATCAGCAACAGCCGATCGCGGATCTGCACGGAATCGCCCGGAATCGCCACGCAACGCTTGATGTAGTGGTCTTTTTTATCCATCGGGCGCACCACCAATTTTTTGCGTCCGGTTTTGATCTGCTGCGCCTGCCCTGTTGGTATGCTGCCGCGTCGAAAGTCATAGACGCTCCAGGTGCGCCCCGGGAATATATAGACACTATCGCCCTCTGGATAGTTGAATACCACCAGATCGTTGCGATCAATGGTTTCAATAGCTTTGAGGCGTTTGTAGGGTACGTTTGGTTTTTTAAAATAAGATTCGCCAGCATCAAATGGCAAGCGGTTGTGCAGCAATGGCACCATAGCGATGGTTTGTGGCATTCGGATGCCATAATGCGCTTTGCTCACGAAGAGGAAATCACCCACGAGCAACGAATCTTCCATCGAAGAAGTTGGGATCACATAGGCTTCAATGAGAAACATCCGAATAAAAGCTGCCGCAAACACGGCAAAAATGATCGCTTCGGCCCATTCGCGCAAGCCCGATTTTTTGTAAGGATTGGCGGCCATCAGTTTATTGAGTTGGCGCGAATTGCCATCCGTTTTGGCGGCTTCTAATTGTGCTTTGTATTCGCGTTCCTTGATGAGCGTGGGCCCATCGTAGCGCTCTTTGTCTGTCAGTCCCAAATACAGGAAGTAAAAGGGCGCAGCTACCACTGCCAGCACACTCTGCCAGAACGTATAATGCCGGAAAGAGCGCACCATGTCAATACAAATGCCTGCGTAGATAAAAAAATTGACAATCGGAAACAGCATCCATGCGGCGTACCAAGGTTTGCGCCCAATCAAACGGCACCAGACCACCACATTCCAACCCGGCACAAGCCCTTGCCAGCCAGGTGTGCCTGCTTTCTGAAATACAAAATACAAGCTGATGCTAAGAAGTATATAACTGATTATAAGAAAAATGAGTAGGCTCATTAAGTGCTTTTTTAAAATCATTAAAATAACAGCATAATGCTGCATTCAAAAACATTACCACTTGCAAATATAATTGAAAAACCTTGTTACCAAAGGATTGCCTATATCAAGATTGGACGAGTGCGTCCCTTTTAACGACGGACACGGTTTCATTCTTGCACAACGAAGCCGCTCACCCACAGTTTTTCGGCTTTGCGTTGCCCCCGAAAATACACGCGTGCGTACTTGCGAAAGTACCCCAACTGACGGGCGTCGTATTCTACTAAAATGGTACTCACCGAATCCGGTGCAATTGGTTCGCGGCTCCAGATAGTGCCCGTACAGCCACAAGCCGTGCGTACATTGTCAATGTAAAGGGGCGCACCACTTACGTTGCGAAAGGTAAAAGCATGGCGAACCGGCTGCTCGCGCCACACATCGCCAAAGTCGTGTTCTACCTCCTCCAACCAAATGACTTTGCTTGGCGCCTGCGGCTCAACCAGAGCGCTTAACAGCATCCATAATAATGGCGCAGCAATCCCTATCTTTATCCTTTTATATGTCATCCTGATGTTTTTTTTAAAACAGTTTGTCCAAATACATTAAAACAATTTGCATTAAAGCCCCTGTATATCGGGTAAAAATACTAATTTTCGACTTTCATTTAAACGTAAACCATTTCCTGAATAGTGCCAATGAGGCTATTAGAACGCATATTCGGCAGCACCACCCCTACTCCACCCCAACCCGACATTCGCTTTGGGCGCTACAGCGATTCCTACAAAGCATTAGATAACTACGCCGCTTGGGACGAAGCACTGGAGCAATTCGAAAACCAGTCGTGGCGCGCATCTTACCTCGCTTTTTTCCGCTACCTACGCGACGAAAAAGAAGACAATGTAAAATATTGGGAAACCGAGGACGGTATTCGCTTTGAATTTTATCAGGGTTCTAAAAAAATTACGGGCTTTGCGGATGATAACAAATTGCGCGCAGAAGCTAAAATAGCTCTATCCAGCGAGTTAAATATTAATTTTATGCGTCAATTGATTGAACGCAATTTTGATTTGAATTATAGCCGGTTCGCTTTGGATGATGCGAATCACTTAACTATTGTGTTCGATACGTATTCGCTGGATGGCTCTCCATACAAACTTTACTATGCGTTGAAAGAAGTAGCTACGAACGCCGATAAACAAGACGACCTGCTGCTCGAAGAATTCAAAGTGCTGGAAGCCGTGGACATATCGCACCTGCAGGCCATACCCGACGCGGAAAAAGAGGTCAAATATAACTTTATGCAGACACGTATTCAGCAGGTACTGAGCGATATAGAATCCGGGCACCTCAACCCCGAAAAGTATCCTGGCGGTATTGCCTACTTGCTGCTCGACCTAACATACCGGATAGATTATCTGATCAAGCCGGAAGGTTACACGATGGAGCTGCTGGAACGCATCCACCGGTTGTACTTTGCGAAAGACGACAAAACCAACGCTCAGAAAAACCAGCAATTAATACGCGAATTACGACGCCTGCAAGAACGCCCTCGCGACGACTTTTTCCGCGAAATGTATAGGGGTACGGCTACCTTCGGCATCACCCCGCCTGTCAACCACGACCGCATCGTGGGTGTTATAGATGGGGAGTTGTTAAATATGGGTTGGTATCAGGACAATGGCTACGAAAGCGTGGCACTGGCTATCCCCAGTTATATCGCTGGCTTTTGTCTATTCAATTATGCAATACCGCGCCCTGACCGCGATCTGTTGCACCTTTATTTTCAAATATTGGAAAATGAATATTTCCAACAGCTTGGTTTTCAGGAAGATTTCTATGATGCCCGCCGAAAACTATTCAATCGGCGTGCTATTCGCAGAGCGATAGAGCACATTGTAGCGGCTAATCGCTCGCGCTATGGCAAACTCAATCCGGCGACTGCCACGTTGCGCTACAATTCTTTACCGGATTTTGCGCGCTCTTTTCTTATGATGATACGCAATATGGATGCTACCAAAACGGAAGGATGAAGAATCGTTGATTACTGAATACACACGCATCATTTATACCATCTTATATTGGGCATTATTTTTACCAAAAGATGCATGATTTTAAAGAAATGATGACGTTAATGTTTTAAAATATGAGTTTGCATCAAAATACCAAAACAAAAGACCTGATAGATACCGCAACCATCTGGGCGATACTGGAAGAAGTGACCGATCCGGAGATTCCGGTGCTTACGGTAGTTGACTTAGGCGTGATACGCGAGGTACACACACAGCGTACAGGGCAAGTAGAAATTATTATCACCCCGACTTACTCCGGCTGTCCGGCTATGCACACAATTGAAGTGAATATTCGGGCCGCCTTGCAGGAATACGGCTATGATCAAGTGCAAATTACGACTGTACTTAGCCCTGCTTGGACAACCGATTGGCTCTCCGACGCCGGCCGAGAAAAGCTACGTGCCTATGGCATTGCGCCACCGGTGGGCAGTGCCAGCAAACGTGCCTTATTCGGAGAAGAACCCTTAGTGGCTTGCCCACTTTGCAATTCTACAAATACCGAAATGCTCAGCCAGTTTGGCTCTACGGCTTGCAAATCTTTATACCGTTGTAAAGATTGCCTCGAACCCTTCGATTATTTCAAGTGTCATTAATGCGAGTAATTATTTGTAAATAGCTAAAAATCACAAACTTGAATCAATCACTCCAAGTACGGCTGGTAGCTGTAGCATTCGTAAACTCCGGCGCATCATCTTCCAAGCTACGGGGCGCATCCTTAAATCGAACCCGCACTTTGTAGCGTTTGTTGATGGAAGCCACCACAGGGCCAAACATCGTCTGCATCAAATCAGTGACCTGCTCTTGCGCTTTTTTATTTACTTCCCCACTTTCGAGGGCATCGCGGCGAAATTCGGCACGCAGCACATTGAAGCTCCGGTTGAGGTCCACGCTTTTTACCTCCCGCAGCCAGCCAATATCGAGTTTGTCAATTTTTGGATACACTTCGTGCGACAGCACCGTAGGTTGGGGCAAGGTGACCGTTACAATGCCCGACTGTGGGTCGAGGCGAATATCAAGATACTCGTTGAGACGAAAACCCACCTTTAAAATACTGATGGCAGATATTTCCACATCGGTAGAAGAAACCGAAAAACCCCAGATTTTGGTTTGCATCTGCCGGCTCAAGCCTTTTTTATCACGTACCTCCATGGTGGCTAACTCGGCAATGGCTTTTTCTATTTTTTCCTGCATCAACCCTCTGGAGCGGCTGAAATCCTCAATCGCTGCCCGCTCTTCCATGCGCTTGATGAGCGGCTTCAGCGCCTCTGTCATCGCCACACCACAGGGTGTATTTACGCTTTTGCCGCGCGCATACACACTGCCATTGCTGGTTTCGATGAGCGATGTAATAACATGATTAACCATAAAGCAGGTATATTTCGAAGCAATTTCGTGTAAGATTTCAACCGCATTGGAAAACTCATTGTCATACCAGGTTTGGTAAAGATTGGAAGTCGTGTCCTTCATTGCTACAAAATCGTGGTAATATAAATTCTTCAGATACGGGTGATGCTTATCATATTCGCTTCGTACTTTACCCCGCACATCTGCGCCAAGCCCCATTCGGTCTGACACATGATCCAGAATTGCTATATTAATATCATAAACCAATTTGCTAAATTCTTTTCGATAACGCTGAGGGTTGGATAATATCTTGAGGGCTTCTTCTTCATCAATATTGATGCGAAAATCGGCTGGACGGTAATTAATTTGCAGTTCCTGCGGTATGAGGCTATAATCTTCGAGATTATTTTTATAGTAGCGATAAATTAGCGCTGTGACTAATGCTAACGTCATCAATGCTACAATCAACCGGGCTACGCTGGCGCGGCTGTCGGTTGGCGGAGCGGCGTTTCTTTTTGCCATGGGTATTTATTGTTGTTTTGCGCCACGCGCTGGTGGCACACTGAAGTCATGTTTTTTTAAATTTCCTGTTTTTTTAGACGATATTTCCCGTAAAAAGTAACAGCTACGATCGTACAAAAAACCATTTTATAGCTCATTTTCAGCGCCATAAAAATATGATTTTTTTCTTCATTTTACAATCTTTAGCTACCAAAAACAGCAACTATCAAAATACCCGAGATTTTGTATCTTCACCTGATAAAATTGCACCAATCGTATGCTAACGCCACAAAAAACGCTCAACTGCAATGGTCGTTTGCTGTACTTGGAGGAGCCTGTCGTGATGGGCATTCTAAATGTCACGCCTGATTCTTTTTTTGATGGTGGTCGTTACCAAGAAGAGCGCGCCATTTGTCAACGAGCCGAGCAGATACTGAGTGAAGGGGGGCAAATTATTGATGTGGGCGGCATGTCGTCACGCCCTGGCGCTACTATCATTAGCCAAGAAGAAGAGTTGGGGCGGGTGCTTCCGGTTGTGCGGCTGCTGAAGCAATATTTTCCGGAGGCGATCCTTTCGGTAGATACCATTCGGGCAGAAGTAGCACGGCAATGCGTGGCGGCGGGTGCCGGTATGGTTAATGATATTTCGGCGGGGCGTATGGATGAAGCGATGTATGCTACAGTAGCCGAACTACAGGTTCCTTATGTGCTGATGCACATGCAAGGCACGCCCGGTAACATGCAACGCAATCCGGTATATGAGGATGTTGTGCGCGATATACTCGATTTTTTTATCGCCGAAGTTGGCAAACTCCGCGCCTTGGGCGTTCATGATATTATCCTTGACCCGGGCTTTGGCTTTGGCAAAACATTGCAACACAACTACCGCTTACTGCAAAATTTGCACGTTTTTCAACTAATAGAAGCCCCCATTTTAACTGGCATTTCCCGAAAATCCATGATTTATCGGCCCTTGCAAGGCACCCCCGAAACCGCCCTGAACGGCACCATCGCGCTACACATGGTTGCCCTTCAGCAGGGGTCGCGCTTGCTACGTGTACATGACGTGCGCCCAGCCGTAGAAACAATTCAACTCTGGAAATTATTAGCATCCGAAAAACCCTAACCCCATCACCCTATCACAATGAGTAGCCGGATTATAAAAAGCGGTAGCCACGCATCACCCCATCACCCTATCAACCCATCAACCCATCAACCCATCACCCCATCACCCCATCACCCCATCAACCCATCAACCTATCAACCTATCAACCTATCAACCATGCTCCAACCACTTGCCGAAAGATTGCGCCCCACCAGCTTCGATACGTACATCGGGCAGGAACATTTAGTGGGTACGAATGGCGTACTGCGCCGCATGATTGCCACTGGCTATCTGCCATCTATCATCTTGTGGGGCCCGCCAGGCGTCGGCAAAACCACCTTAGCCAACTTAATGTCCAAAGCCTTAGAACGCCCCTTTCTTACCCTGAGCGCCGTGCATTCGGGGGTAAAAGAGGTACGCGAGGCGATCGAAAAAGCCCGTAGTAAGCGCTTCTTTACTTCACCCGCACCAATCCTTTTTATTGATGAAATTCATCGCTTCAGCAAATCACAACAGGATTCTTTGCTTGGCGCAGTAGAGGAAGGTGTTATTACACTAATCGGCGCTACCACCGAGAACCCTTCCTTTGGGGCCATTCCGGCGCCCTTGTCGCGCTGCCAGACTTACGTATTGAAGCCTTTGGAAGCCCCCGAACTCACGCGCTTGGCGCAAGATGCCCTCATACGGGATGTATATCTAAACCAACAAAATATAGTGCTGGAGGAGTTTGATGCGCTCCTGCGCTACGCCGGGGGCGATGCCCGCAAGCTCTACAACATTCTGGAAATAGCCATCAGCAATGCCCCCAGTAACGACCCCATTCGCATTACCGATGCACTAATTGCCGAAGTGGTACAAACCAAAATGGCATTGTACGATAAAGGCGGCGAGCAGCACTATGACATTGCCTCCGCTTTTATCAAATCCATCCGAGGCAGCGACCCCAACGCCGCTGTTTACTGGTTAGCCCGCATGATCGAAGGCGGTGAAGATGTCAAATTTATCGCTCGACGCATGGTCATCGCTGCATCCGAAGATATTGGACTGGCCAATCCCAACGCACTTCTGATGGCCAACACAGCTATGCAGGCCGCTCAAGCCGTAGGGCTGCCAGAAGCACGTATCATATTATCACAAGCCGCTATTTATTTGGCTACTTCCCCCAAAAGCAACTCGGCATATCTCGCTATTGATAAGGCACAGCAATTGGTGCGCCAAACAGGCAGCCTGCCCGTACCTTTGCACTTGCGCAATGCTCCAACCTCTTTAATGAAAAACCTAAATTATGGAAAAAACTATCAGTATGCACATGATTATCCTGGCAATTTTATAGAACAGGACTTTCTGCCGGAAAGCCTTGAAAATACAATACTTTTTGAACCCCAGCACAATCCGGCCGAAGAAAAAATACGGCAACGCTTGCAGCAACAATGGAAACGGTATGATTATAAATGATGCGTACTTATTTTTTTTAAAGTATGTTTTTTTATTTATAAATTTTTGATTTTCAATATTTTAAATCTAAAAAGCAAGTTATCAACAATTTATAAATTGGGCCAACTAAAACCGTTTTACCGATTCTATGATATATAGGGGGCGTTGTTTAATTTCGCTATAAATATTGGATAAATAAATAGACATAATGTAAAGATTAAGGCAGGTAACAGCAAAAAAAATAGCAATCAAAATCACCAGAAAAGTCCAGCCGCTCCAGGCTTCGGCTACATTGCCAAACAAATCTACGCCCGTAAATTTTACTTTAACAGCATTTATAATAACCCCTATCAAAAACACGAACGATCCTAAAAATATCCACAGCAGCAAGGTGCGCAGAAATGTCGTGTAGGAAGTAATCGCCACCAAAGACGTTCGGAAACGCTCGGAAAACCCATATTCTTCGGGCGGTTGGTAGCCATCAATCGCCAAGCTGGTTGTGTTATAGCCCACCATCGAATAAATGGCTTTCATGTAGCGCAGATTTTCGCGCAAGCGTAGCAGCGAGTTGAGTGCCCGCCGAGAAATGATGCGCGTGTCACAAGCCCTTTCATCCACTTGCAAGGTAGAATAACGCTGTAAAATGCCATAGAACACCTTGTAAAATAAGCGGTATCGCCAGGAAATACGGCGCTCACGGGCGCGCAAATACACGATGTCGAAGCCTTCTTGTGCGCGGCGGTACAGGGCTATCAGTAATTCAGGGCGCTCGTACAAATCTGGCTCAAACAACACGGTATAGTCGCCATTGGCGCGATCCAGCCCCGCCACGATGGCATGGTTGCGATTGACGGGCGCCGAAAGGTTGAGCAAAAATAGGTGCTGCTTCAATTGGGTAGGCAAGGATTCCAGCACGGTATCAAAATCGGCTTGGGCATGATTATTTACTAAAATAATTTCATAATCCGTAAAATATTGTTGCAATACAGGCTGGGCACGCTGCAAGAACTGGTAGGTCAGGCGTAGTTCTGCTGAGGATTGAATGGCAACCACTACCGATAAAAAGCTATTGAACATTGCTTATATCTTTTAAAAAAGCGCGAAAAATTAGCGTTTAATTGTGACTTTTTATGTTATTCTGCATCTAAACATAAAAAACAAGGTGCCATAATTTGTATTTGTAGGCATTTTGTTAGTAAATTGCGATGATATTGTGTCCTGATTTTTAGCCAATTAAGGCCAGCAAAGCCCAAAACAAACACTAAAAGAGCGGACAGCAGGTTTTATGCCAATTAATTTTCCATTTTATCAGCAGCACGACGCTATGGACTGTGGCGCCACCTGCCTGCGTATGGTTGCGCGTCATTTCGGGCAGTACTACTCCCTGGAGTACCTGCGCGAGCTAACTTATGTAGGCAAGCAGGGGGTATCGCTATTGGATATTAGCGACGCTGCCGAAAAAATTGGAATGCAATCATTAGCGCTAAAAACTACTTTTGACCGCTTAGTACGCGACATTCCCATGCCTTGCATCGCGCACTGGAACCGCGACCACTTTGTAGTAGTGTACAAAACAAGTAAGAATGCCGTCTGGATTGCGGACCCCGCTGTCGGCAAATTCAAACTCACCCGCGAGGAGTTCTTGGAAAATTGGGTCAGCGAAAATGAAGAAGGCGAACCCATCGGCGTATTGCTCCTATTAGAAACCACGCCTGAGTTCTTTGAACCCAATGGCAATCTGCGCAAAGATGGCTTCCGGTATGTCTTTTCTTATTTTGGCAAATACCGCGAATTGATTACGCAGTTGGTCATTGGCTTATTATTGGGTAGCATTCTGCAACTGATATTCCCTTTCCTCATAAAAGCCATTGTAGATGTTGGGGTCAACACACTCGATCTGACCTTTATATCATTACTGCTGATTGCTCAGTTGATTCTATTCGCTACGCAAGTCTCTGTGGAGTACTTCCGCAGTTGGATATTGCTACACGTAGGTGTGCGCGTCAATATCAGCCTGATTTCGGATTTTTTAGTAAAACTAACCAAGCTACCGATCCGTTTTTTTGATACCCGTATGACGGGCGACTTGATGCAGCGCATTTCTGACCACGAGCGCGTGCAGCGTTTTTTTTCTTCCACGACCCTAATGTCTGTTTTTTCTTTCTTCAATTTTATTGCATTCGCCATTGTGCTGTGCATCTGGCATCCAGGGATTTTTGCGATTTTCTTTGCTGGTACTGCACTCAATGTTCTCTGGATACTGTTTTTCATGCGCAAACGACGCGAATTAGACTACAAGCGTTTTGACCAATTGGCGGAAAGCCAAAGTAACCTCATCGAACTCATCAATGGGATGCAGGAGGTCAAATTGCACAACGCCGAAAAGCAAAAACGCTGGGCTTGGGAGCGGGTACAGGCGCGCTTGTTTCATACGGGCATGGGGTCTTTGCGCATCGAACAATTGCAACGTTCTGGAGCTGTATTCATCAATGAAGCCAAGAATGTACTGATCATTTTTATTGTGGCTCAGGCTGTTATCAATGGGCACATGACCCTTGGTATGCTGATTGCTGTACAATATATTATCGGACAACTTAATGCGCCGCTCAACCAGTTGGTAGAATTCATCCGTTCCATTCAGGAAGTGAAAATTAGCTTGGAACGCATGAATGAAATTCACACCAAAGAGAATGAGGAGAACCCCGCCGAAAAGATTAGCCTACTGCCTGAGTACGGCGACCTGGAAATGGAGAACGTTTATTTCCAATATGATGGACCTAATTCGCCCGTTGTGTTGCGCAACATCAATCTGCACATTCCAAAAGGCAAAGTGACCGCCATTGTTGGCAGCAGTGGCAGCGGCAAAACGACACTCATCAAGCTGTTGCTCAATTTTTATCATCCTACCGAAGGTATCATTCGGGTGGGCGACGTCAATTTGTCCAACATCCAAACGCGCGTATGGCGCAGTAAGTGCGGGGTGGTCATGCAAGAAGGACATATTTTTAACGATACAATCGCTCGCAACATCGCACTGGGCGAAGAAATTATTGACAAACAACGCCTATTGAAAGCCGTAAAAATCGCTCATATTCAGAATTTTATAGAAACCCTGCCATTGGGTTACAACACCCGAATCGGTCAGGAAGGGCTGGGCCTAAGCCAAGGACAGAAGCAACGGCTGCTCATTGCGCGCGCCATCTACAAAAATCCAGAATACATCTTTTTTGATGAAGCTACTACGGCATTAGATGCCTATAATGAAATGCTCATCATGGAAGACCTCGAAGAATTCTTTAGGCACCGCACCGTTATCATCGTGGCCCATCGCCTTAGTACAGTGGTCAATGCCGACAATATCATCGTCTTGGAAGGCGGCGAAATCGTCGAGCAGGGCACGCACGATAAGCTCACGTACTCCCGAGGTGCTTATTACCAACTTATTCGCAACCAGTTAGAACTCGGCGCCTAAACTCCTTGTTTATCAATTGTTTAGAAGATTTTAATCTAGCCATTCATGCCACATATCGAAGATATAGACATCAAAAGTGAAGAGGTACAAGAAATACTCGGTACGCCGCCCTCTTGGTTAGTGCGTTGGGGGTCGCTGGCGGCTTTTGTTGGCTTTGTCATTCTACTTTGGCTTGCTTACTGGATACGCTACCCGGATGTGGTAAGCGGTGACATCCGCGTGTCCTCTACCGAACCGCCCCGCCGAATCTATTCGGAAAACGCTGGAACCATTGACCGCCTGCTGGTACGCAACGAACAATTGGTGGATAGTGGTCAGGCGTTACTTTCTTTTCGCAGTGGCAACGGAGCCAATTTGGACGATGTGCTGAGCTTCTCGACGATGCTGGCCCACGTAAGTAATACCGATTCGGCAATACTTGCTTTTGAGCCGCCCCGCAATTTTTTGTTGGGTGCAGATATACAAAACGATTTGTTGCAATTTATCGAAAAAAAAGAACGCAATAGCCGCATGTCTGCGCGCCGCTCAAGTCGTAGCAGTGGCTCCAGAGACTTACAGACCCGTATCAGCGATTTGGAAAAAGTAATCGAAGCAAATAATCGGCAGAAACGCCGAATAGAAGACCAAATCGAAACCCTCAATAATCGCTTTGCGCAGGAGCAAAAACTCTATAAGGAAGGTAAAGTGTCGTTGCGTAAAATGCGCGAAACCCAAGACGAATTGCGCAATCTCGAACGCGACCGACAAGGTATCGAATCGGATAGTAAAAGTAAGCGCTTTGAAATTCAGCGCCTACAAAATCAAATACGCGACACGCGGCAAGAAGCGCGCGAAGATAGTTCCGAATCACTCGAAGCCCTGCGCAGCAGTTTCTTGCAAATGAAAAAAGGGTTGGAAGATTGGAAAAAACGCTACATCATAACCGCACCAGCCAAAGGCATTGTCGCATTCAAAAGCGAAGAAATCGGCGAGCAACAATTTGTACTCAAAGAAGCATTACTTATGACACTCGTGCCCAGCGAAGCGGCTGAAACCATCGGGCGCATGCAACTTCCCATAGACGGCTCCGGCAAAGTGGATACTGCCCAGCAAGTGATTGTAAAATTTAAAAGCTATCCATTTTATGAATATGGCGCCGTCATCGGGCGGGTACGCTGGAAAGGTAAAGTTCCCGATAATAACACCATTTCAGTTGAAATTGAGTTTCCGAATGGACTTATTACCACCCGCGGTAAAAAAATCGAACCCGCTCAGGAAATGAATGGCACCGCCGAAATTATCACCTCTGACAAACGCCTGATCGAAAAATTTTTTGAGCACTTTCGGCGTATCGGCAGTTCTTGATATTGCCACCTGCGAAATATTATATGCTATTCACGATTTATAAAGTTCGGTTTAATGTTTTGTAAAATTTAAAAAAAAGTTCTTGAAAATAAAAACATATTCATTTTTTATAATAGCCGGATTATTATTGCCGATCACCATTCACTGCTCACCAGATCACCTTTAAAATGATATAAACCGATATTATATTACCTCTAACACTCCCTTTCCGCTAAAAAAAAACTGCGATTACTTGGATCAGCAACCGCAGTTTTTCTGCTTGTAACAAG
>CALMSP010000211.1 GCA_937872405.1 uncultured Saprospiraceae bacterium
TATGTTTTGGCTGCCCTTAACTTATCCTACTCCACACTTTCGCTTCTTTTTTATCCGTTTCGAGGTAATGTTTCAGCGGCGGATGCTCCGGGCGTTGCAGGGTGGGGTCGTCATCGAGGATGCGGGCGGCGATCTCGCGGGCGGTCTGGAGGATGCGTCCGTCTTGGGCGAGAGTAACTTACACTACCAGACGCAGTACTGCAGTTCCGCGCCTTTTTGCACGGCTTCTTCGGCGAGTTGCATGACTTTGCGGGTTATATCGGCATCAAAATATAAATATCTTTCGCCACAGCTTTCGCAAATATGGGCGGGTACATCCTTAATGATGACAATGGATTTTCCGCTTTCCAACAGTAACATTTTACGAAACACCCCATTCGTTTTCGCATGGCGAGGTACGGATAATTGCAAATTGGTGAGTGGTTGTTTGACAGCTTCCATAATGCTATTTGGCTTTTTTCAAAGATACAACAGTTTCGGGAGGCGGGCAAGTTCTAATGGTCATAAACTTCCATGGCTTTAAGTTTGATAATAAACTATTTTTCTTGCATCTTTGTAAGATACTAAAGAGTGTTTTTATGACCATCACGATTCAACTCCATACAGAGGAAGAACTGAAACTTCTGCAACCTTTGCTGCAATTGCTACAAAAAACGAATGTGCAGGTGCAGATTCAGGATCTAACGCTTACTGCTGCTTCCGATGATAAAGCAGTGATAAAGGAGTACCCTTTGCCTGAAAAAAAGGACGTACATTTCACGGTATTACATGTAGCCGATAAATCCTTCAAATTCAACCGCGAAGAAGCCAATGAGCGATAAATACTTTCTGGATACGAACATCCTGGTGTACGCCCATACAGATGTGGATATTACAAAACAAAGCATTGCACAACAACTCATCGCTACCTTACCTACGCATATTAGCACTCAAGTGATTCAGGAACTAAGTAATATAGCTTTTAAAAAACTGAAATATCCTTGGGAGAAAGTGCGCGAAGTGCTCGAGGATGTCTCCACCAATAATACTGTATTCATCAATACCTACGAAACGATTAAAAAAGCAACTTATATCGCGGAGCAATACAAGTTCTCCTTTTACGATAGCCTTATCATCGCTGCTGCTTTGACTTGCCAATGCCAGATTCTTTATTCCGAAGATATGCAAGATGGACAAGTGATAGAAGGTACGCTGACGGTGAAGAATCCTTTTATGTAAATAAGGAATGCTGCCATACCAAGCAAGACCCAGAGAAATTGAAGGAACTGCCGTAAACGAATGGTCATAGACCGTTAGTAGCACCGGATGCAATCCGGCGGCAGCGTGTGTGGTTTTATAACTTGTGAAAAGAAGGGGATCGTCCGGCGCGAGCATGGGTAGGGAAGGTTGGAGATTTGAATAGGAACTACCCTGACCGGACATAGTCCGGCGCGAACTGGGGCAAGCGGGTTTATAATAATTTCAGTTTGTAACTAAACATGAAAAGTTCCTTTTATCCATCTTATTGCTATGCGTACTTTTCTTCGGTCTTCTGTATTCATATTAGCATAAGCATTTACGGTCATTGTTATATATCTTGCGATTAATCCAGTTCCAATTCCGATACCTAATGGCGCTAAGGCTCCTGAAATAATTAAAAGCAATTTTGCAGTTAATGCAGCAACGGTTATTACACCGCCGATTTCTCCGCCGATTCTACCAATTATTTTCAGCCCAGCTATAATATCTGGTTTGGTTGAAAGTTCATACTTATATTTATCCAAATCTTCCCATAGTGTACCACTACTATTACTAACTATTCCTGACCCGTGAGGCATTTTATTTTCAATAACTCTTGTCAGTTCATTGATGTCAAAGCATTCTTTTATTTCTTTTCTTCGGATGGATATTCCGAAAGTTTCCTCAATCGGTTCTTTAAGTTCACCCAATTCCTCGTCTGTGATATTAAGGTCATCATTAAAATCAGCACTACCTCTGGGGTCATCAACCCAGGAATAGGTCTCAGAAACAATTTTCTTTAATTTACTTTTTACACTCATGATACTTGGTTTGTTGGAATTAAAAAAATTGAACACTGTTAATAATTGATTGATTTTTAATCTCTCAGCACTGTTTTTCAGCCTCTCCAGTATGTCATTTACAAATTATTACTACCCAGAAATCTTTTAGCTTACAAGTACACTTTTTGTAATAACTAGCGAAGCAAAGTTTTGCAGTATTTTGTGTTGGCCAGTGGAAAAATTTTACTCGACTTCCCCCTGATTTCTATTCGTCATCGCCCTGCTTAATCAGAAATCCACCAATCAACCCAGCAACAATTGGCGACCAATCGACTCCCGTTAAATCATAGCCGAAGAACATTCCGGCAAAATCAATTAATGCAAAAATGACAAGTAAATAACCAAAGTTCTTGAGTGCTTTCATTATTTCAATTGGTTAGAAATTATTCAATAGAATTGTTTAATAATTTTCGGAAATGTAAATCTTTGAATACTAAATTGCAATTATGGCTGAATAATTTCAGATAAAGCATATTGCAATTTCGATTTTCCCTGACACCAGTAAAAATACCTGCAAAAATCCCTATTTTTGTTGCAGATTCTTTGCGCAAAAACTTTGCAAAACAAGTGCAAACGATATGAAACTCAATCTCAGCGAAAAGTACTGGGCTTCCATTGCTGAAGCCATTACCGTTGATTTTAGAAATGGACATCCGCAGCAGTGGCGAAAAGGAGAGATTGACCTTTTTTTAGCCGCATTCTTATCCAAACTGGAGGAAGTGTGCAGGCAAGACCCGGAAAAAGCAAAAAGATGTGGCGTGCCGAGAATTCAAGGCGTATTTCGGTATGACCAGTTGTAGCTTTCCTATGATTCCTTCCGCAGGATTTTTATTACCCAAGAAAGTCAAGGCAATCTCCGAACAAAGGAGATGTTTGCTATTTATTTTGGCTTTGATTCATATAATGATTATCTTATTAAAAATGATATTAAGGCAGCGGACAACGGAAAAAGTACTCCAGCAGCAATAGAAATGCCCAGTAATAGCGACGAAACCAATCCGCCACAGAAGAAATATGTCATTAAAAAATTAAATATTATAAAAGGAAGCTTTATCGCCTTTGGCATTCTGTTTTTGCTATGGTTTTGTTTTCCGCTTGCGCAGGAGGAAGAACTGCTCCTGTTTGGCTATGAAGATGGTATCGCTATTATGAATCTTAAAGACAAAAAAACGAGACAGTTAATAACAAATCTACCGGGTATTACAGGGATTGAAGTAGATGTAGCGAATAGGCATTTTTTTTGGTCGGATTATATGCATGGCTCTATTTCCAGAGCGCAATTGAATAGTGACTTTACAGCACGAGATCAAAGCCCCATTCAAGTTAAATTCATTGATGGCGTACACATATCTGTTGGCATTGCTTTGAATCCTGCCAACCAAAGACTTTATTCTGCCTTGTATGGAGAGCATACCATCGCCGAGTATAATTATGATGGGCAATTGATTAACCGATGTTTTATTGAAGGATTAGAAGGCAGACCTTCTTCGTTGGAAATAGATGTTGAAAATCAAATACTTTATTGGACAGACCGTACGAATAATAAAATTGGAAGGTTTAATTTTAAAACTAAAAAAACCGAAATTAATTTCATAGCGAATGCAGGTCCTTTGCCGGACGGACTTTCCATTGACCCAGTTGATAATAAATTGTACTGGACCAATGTTGATAATAAGCAGATCGGATGGGCGGATTTGTCAAAGCCGGAAGCACATTTTATAAGCGTTGAGTTTGCCCCTTCTGCCACTAAAGTAGATGCAGAAAATCGCGTTATTTATTACAGCGCCTATTATTCTGATATCATCATTGAAGGAAAAATTACTAAAGACGGTATCAAATTTGATACAAATGATAAATTTTTTGTAACTTACAAACCTTCTGTGATTAAGTTGATTAAAATTAAGTTATAAAGTTTAGCGCGGCGACTAAAGCTCGCCGGGACTAACTTATCCGACTCCACACTTTCGCTTCTTTTTTATCTTCTTCTAGGTAGCGCCTCAGCGGCAGA
>CALMSP010000212.1 GCA_937872405.1 uncultured Saprospiraceae bacterium
GAGCGGTTGTAGCAGTTTTGGATACATAAAAGATTGAATGGTTGAATGGTTGAATGGTTGAACAGCGAATTTTCGCTAAAAATACATAATTTCAATGACTCTGAAAGATTTTAAGCGAAAAAATGGAAAATTGCGCCTATGAAGAACCATTCAAGTAGCCCCCCTCAATATCCCAATATCCCAATATCCCAACAAGCTCATACAAGCACGATTGGCTACATGCCATACATCTATTAAAACGATATAACAAGTTAATATCTGGGTCGCTTTTGAGGTATTTTATTTAAAAAACATCACAAAAATCTTCATTTTTAAAGTATTTATAGCGTTTTAATGTGCTATTTATTATATTGTAAAAACATGGCAGCCATCAAAATTTCTTGCGCTCTGTGGTCAAGGAAATTTATTTTTAACCAAAGATTGTTATAATTTTAGCAAAATTCTGACAGTTTCATTATCAAAAACCGGCGGCGTTGCAAGATTTACAACAACATAACCAACACTTTCTGCAGGAACTGGCGCGGCTCAACCCAGCTCAGCGTGAAGCGGTTGATCATATTGAGGGCCCAGTATTGGTGATAGCCGGCCCTGGTACGGGCAAAACACAAATTCTTGCTGCCAGAGTAGGACGCATACTGCTCGAAACGGATACGCTACCGCAGAATATTCTTTGCCTGACCTTCACCGACGCGGGTGTACACGCCATGCGTAGGCGACTGCTTGAATTCATTGGGACCGAAGCGCATCGGGTGCACATTTTTACCTTTCATTCCTTTTGCAACGGCGTTATTCAGGATAACTTGGAGCTGTTCGGGCGCAGCCATCTCGAACCCCTAAGCGACTTGGAGCGGGTAGAACTCATTCGCAAACTAATAGACGAACTCGACGTGGCGCACCCGCTCAAGCGCGGCCGGTCGGATGTGTACTTTTATGAAAAACACCTATACGAACTGTTCAAGCTGATGAAAACAGAGGCCTGGTCAGTTGAATACATACAAAAAGAAATAGATACGTATTTATCTGATTTACAAAATCGAAAAGAATTTATTTACCAAATAACGCGGGGGCTTTTCAAAAAAGGTGACCTCAAACAAGCCAAAATACATGATACCCGTGAACGCGCAGAACGGCTGCGCGCTGCTGCTGCCCTCTATCCGCGATACGAGTACCAGCTGCGTCAGGTACACCGCTATGATTATGATGATATGATCCTGTGGGTACTTCAGGCTTTTCAGGAAAACGAAGCTCTGCTGCGTCACTACCAAGAGCAGTACTTGTATCTGCTGGTAGATGAGTATCAGGACACAAATGGCGCACAAAATAAAATTCTGCAACAATTGCTTGCGTACTGGGAAAGCCCCAATATTTTTATCGTTGGCGATGACGACCAATCCATTTACGAATTTCAAGGCGCGCGCCTAAAGAATCTTCAGGATTTTTATGAAACATATCAGGATGACCTACGTCTGATTGTTTTGCAGGAAAACTATCGTTCTTCTCAGCCCATTCTGGACAGCGCGAAAGCACTTATTCAGCATAATAAAATACGTATAACACAGAATTTGAATGATTTAGGTATTGAAAAAATTTTACAAGCCCGACATCCCGTATTTGGTGCATCCAACTTGCATCCATTAATTGTTACTTATCCTAATCGGCTGCAAGAAGATGTGGACTTAGTCCAACAAATAGAAACGCTGCGAGATGAAGGATTCCCACTCGAAGAAGTAGCGGTAATTTACGCTCGGCACAAACAAGTGCAAAATATTATTTCGCTTTTAGATAAAAAAGGTATTCCTTACAATACCAAACGCCGCGTCAACATCCTTGACCTACCGCTCATTCGCAATCTGCGTGACTTGTTGGAATACTTACAAGCCGAATATCAGCAGCCAAATAGTGGCGAATATCTTTTATTTCGACTGCTATACGCAGACTTTCTGGGCTTGCATCCAATGGATATTGCGGCGTTGAGTGTTTACTTAGCAAAATATACACCAGCGGAGCGCCCGTCGCTGCGTAGCATTTGGCGAAAGCCAAACATTATTGCCGAATTAAATTTGGAAACTCCCGCAGCATGGCAACGCATAGGTGATCTATTCGATGAATTACTCCGCGACATTCGCAGTGTCAGCCTACCCGCCTTACTCGAAAAAGTCATCAACCGCAGCGGTTTGCTCAAAATGGTGAGTGAACATCCCGATCGAGTATGGTTGCTACAGGTTATTAAAACTTTCTTCGATTTTGTACAAGCAGAAGCCGAGCGCCAGCCGCGCCTTACCTTGCGCCAATTGCTTGATATGCTGCACAAGATGGACGCCAATCATCTGGCTATTGGTATTCAAAAAGTGACAACGGCCGCACATGGCGTACACCTCCTTACTGCCCACAGCGCTAAAGGATTGGAGTTTGAGCGGGTGTTTGTACTTGACTGCACCAAAGATTATTGGGAACCAGGCGGTCGCAACAACGCCTATCGTTTTCCTCTGCCGGACACGCTCACCTTTTCTGGGGAGGAAGATGCGCTGGAAGCCCGCCGTCGCTTGTTTTATGTGGCCGTAACCCGATCCAAGGCGCAGTTGTGCCTTTCATATAGCGAGCAGGACAATGCCGGCAAGCCCTTGCAGCGCGCCGTTTTTATAGATGAAGTGACCACTGGTAGCGGGATATCCGTAGTGCAGCGCCAACTCCCAGAAGATACAATGGTCACTGCGCACCTGCTCAACTTATCGGCAGGGTCGCCACCGACGATAGATTTACCGGGTAGCCAAGTGATTACTGAATTGTTGGAGGGTTTTGTGCTGAGCATTTCTGTACTTAACCGCTACCTCGATTGCCCCCTGAGTTTTTACTTTGAGCATGTGCTGCGCGCGCCGGTGTTGCCTAGCGAAAGCGCCAGCTACGGACTCGCCATGCACCAAGCATTACGACGGTTTTTTGAGAAAATGCTGCTGTCAAAAAATAAATCTTTCCCAGAGATAGCCGTGCTGCTACGATTATTTGAAGAAGAGATGGAACGCTTGCGTGGTAATTTTTCCCAACGCGAATGGGAGCGGCGGCTTGAATTGGGGCGGCGACATTTGCCAGCCTATTATCGCCAAGAAATTGGTACTTGGGCCCCCAACGTGCGCGTAGAATACACCATTCGCCAGACGCAGTTGGAGGGTGTGCCAATCACCGGCACTATTGATCGGCTGGATCTTCACGAGCAACTCTCGGCTACCATTGTGGACTACAAAACTGGTAAAGCCGACCCCGTTCGCTTGCGCCGCCCCAATGCCAAGCTGCCCCACGGCGGCAGCTATTGGCGACAGTTGGTATTTTATAAAATGCTGTACGACAGCGCAGAACGCAGTTCAAGACGAGCAACAGCAGGGCGCATCACTTGGCTCGACCCAGATAGCAAGGGGCATTTCCCCAGCCAAACCATGGAGTTGAGCAGCAGCGATGCCGCTTTCATGCGGGAATTGGTGCAGGAAACTTACGCCAAAATCATGCAGCATGAATTTTACGAAGGCTGCGGCAAGCCCAATTGCGCTTGGTGCAATTTTGTACGACACAATGCAGCCGTGGATAGCTTTGCTACGGAAATAATGGAAACATTAGATGATTCGAATTGAATGAAAATAGACAATTGCCGACATCCAGCTTGCTGATTTATATTTTTTCTCGTTCGGTTTTCCCATAAGCCTTCCAATCAAAATTCTGCCATCCGATTAGATCGAAGAAGATATTTCCTTTTTACAGCGAAAATAAACAATTTACCATAGTTTTATTTGGAAAACGCCGTGCATAACTGATTGTTTTTCAGTCATTCCTTCGTAAAAAAAGAACAACAACGCTTTGTTAATCGAAGCCGACTACTTACTTTTGCACCGGTTTTAAAAAAGGTAACAGAAGAACAGTTCCGATGCGCAAGATACTACCGATTTTACTGGTTTCGGCGCTCACGCTGACCGCAGGATTAGCACAGTCGCACCACCATCATGATGAACATGACGGGCACGACCATAGCGCTCACGCGCATGACACACACGATGCCCACGGCTGCGCTTGTCACGAACATCACGACGAAACATTTGAACCTGCTGCTACGGCTTTCCATCATATTGGCGACGCCAATGCGTTCCATTTCTTTGGCAACATTTACATTCCGCTGCCTTGCGTTTTGTATGCGCCACAGCAGGGGCTATCGTTTTTTATGTCTAGCAAATTTGGCAAAATGGACGCGCACGGCACCGCGAAAACGGCGGTGGATCGCTATGTAATGGTGGATGGTTCGGTGATGCGTGTGAACGACACGAAATTTCCCGCAGGAGAAGTAGCAATAGAATGTGTGAACCACAAGACCACAAAGGTGGATGGTAAGGATGTGGATCAATTTGAGGTGGTATATAAAGGTGAATGCTACCCCCTCGACAAGCGCTCCACGCTCGACGGCGGTGTGCTGGGCGGCGGCATTACTTCGTTTTATGATTTTTCGATCACGAAGAATGTGTTTACCATGCTCTTAGCTTTTCTGCTGCTGTTCGTGCTGTTCCGCACTGCTGCTAAAGGCTACGAAACGCGCCGAGGGCAGGCACCAAAAGGTATTCAGTCTTTCTTAGAACCGATTTTTGTGTTTATCCGCGACGAAGTAGCCGTGCCGTTCTTAGGTCATAAGTACGAAAAATACCTGCCCTTTTTGATGTCTATTTTCTTTTTCATTCTCGGATTGAATCTGATTGGGCAGATACCATTTTTCCCGGGTAGCGGCAACGTGACGGGCAACTTAGCGGTAACCATGGCATTGGCCTTGTTCACATTTTTTGTGACGAATCTTAGCGGCAATCGCCACTACTGGGAGCACACGCTTTGGATGCCAGGCGTGCCCGCATTACTTAAAGTGCTGATACTCACACCCGTAGAGATTATGGGTTTGTTTATTAAGCCTCTTACGTTGATGCTTCGCTTGTTTGCTAACATCACTGGCGGACACATTGTGATGGTTATTTTTGTGGGTTTGATTTTTATCTTCGGACAGTCGGGCGCCAATCTTGGCGGCGGTATGGTGGGTACATTGATGGCCGTTCCGCTGACGATGTTTATGATGGCATTGGAACTCTTGGTAGCGCTGGTGCAAGCCTTTGTCTTCTGTATTCTGACGGCTTCGTATATCGGCGCAGCCATTGAAGAGCCGCATCACCATTGAGGGGTTGAACGGTTGAGGAGTTGAGTGGGTTGAACGGTTGAGGGGATGATTTTTAAAGTGAATATGTAGTATTGAACAAAAGTTATTCATCATTATAAATTCAAATTGACATGACTGGTACATTAGCAGCAATTGGTGCGGGTCTGGCGGTTATCGGTGCTGGTATTGGCATTGGTAACATTGGCGGTAAAGCGATGGAAGCGATCGCGCGTCAGCCGGAAGCAGTAGGTGATATTCGCTCCAACATGATCCTGATGGCGGCCCTGATCGAAGGTGCAGCCCTGATTGCGATTCTGTTGAGCATCCTGCTTGCTTAATCTGCCAAAAAAAGAAACGGGGCGGAGCAGCCCAACGATTGGTTCGACGGCTCCGCCCCACATCTGAACAACCCAAAAGGCAGATTTGCTCTGCTAATGAATGTAATAAATCATTGAAAATGAGTGCAATAATTTTTCTTGCAGATTTTTCGGTCATGAAACCTGAGCCAGGGTTATTGCTCTGGACAATCATTATTTTTGCTCTTTTTTGGATGCTGATGGCGCGTTTTGCCTTCAAGCCCATTCAAAATGCCCTCAAGCAACGTGAAGTTGACATTCAGCAATCGCTGGATGAAGCCAAGAAAGCTCGGGAAGAAATGGCTAACCTGAAGTCTGAAAACGAGCAACTGCTGCGTCAGGCGCAGGAAGAGCGTATGAAGATTCTGAAAGAAGCCAACGAAGCCAAAGAGACTATTATAAATGAGGCGAAAACCAGAGCGAAGGAAGAAGCGCAAAAGATCGTAGCCAGCGCGAAAGAACAAATTGAGAACCAGCGGATGGCTGCTATCACCGATATTAAAAATCAAACCGGTATGGTGGCACTCGAAATTGCTGAGAAACTCATCCGACGCCAATTGAAAGGTGATGCCGAGCAGGAACAGTTTGTAAAAACACTGTTGGAAGAAATGAAGTTGAACTAACAATAACCGTTGATTAGTATATGTAAAGCATTGTAAATCAATTTATTTGCAATCAAAATTGCAATTACTAATTAACGTTTGACAATTTTCAATTATGTCCGTAGCAAGAATAGCGCACAGATACGCCAAATCCCTGATAGAATTGTCGGTCAGCCAAAATAAGCTGGAGCGCACCTTAGAGGACGTTTATTCGTTTCAGGCGGCTATCACCAATCGGGATTTCTATCTGTTTTTGAAGAGTCCAATCATTCATAGCGCCAAAAAGTTGGAGGTCGTAGATAAATTATTCGGAGGCAAGTACGACGAACTCACGATGGCTTTCATGCGCATCCTGATCAATAAAGGTCGGGAGATGTTTTTACCCGAAATAACTAATGAATTCATCCAGGAATATAAGAAATACAAGCATATCACGACGGTGCATATCGCCACAGCGGCACCCATAAGTGACGATGCGATTGCTGCGATTCGCCGTAAGTTGGCAGCCAGCTCCGAAACAGATGATAATTTAGAAATCAAAGTATCTGTAAATCCGAACCTATTGGGCGGTTTTGTGGTAGAATTTGACGACCAAGTTTACGATGCCAGTTTGCAACATAAGCTGAATAAATTGAAAAAAGAATTTGAGGACAATCTGTATATTTCTCAAATTATTTCCAGATAAAACGCTTATAATCAATTTGTTGACAAGCATTTGAAGCAACGTCAACAATTCAATACTAAAATAATAATCAAACAAATAATTTCAACGATATGGTTGATGTAAGACCCGACGAGATATCCGCGATACTGAAGCAGCAGCTCTCCGGCTTCAGCACAGCCACCGAACTGGAAGAGTTTGGCACCGTACTGCAGGTGGGCGACGGTATTGCCCGCGTATATGGTTTGACGAATGCGCAAGCAGGCGAGTTGGTCGAATTTGAAACTGGCATAAAGGCTATCGTATTGAACCTCGAAGAAGACAACGTTGGGGTAGTATTGATGGGCGATGGTGCAGGCATCAAAGAAGGGTCGCGTGTGAAGCGCACCGGGCGCATTGCTTCCATCCAAGTAGGAGAAGGTTTCGTGGGTCGCGTGGTCAATACGCTGGGTCAACCCATTGATGGCAAAGGTGAAATAAAAGGAACCAAATACGAAATGCCTTTAGAGCGTAAAGCGCCGGGGGTTATCTTCCGTCAGCCAGTAAACGAACCGCTGCAAACAGGGATCAAAGCTATTGACGCCATGATTCCGATTGGGCGTGGACAGCGCGAATTGATCATCGGTGACCGTCAGACGGGTAAGACCGCCATTGCAATTGACACCATCATCAACCAACGTGAGTTCTTCGAGCGTGGTGAACCAGTTTATTGCATCTATGTGGCTTCGGGTCAGAAGGCTTCTACGGTAGCGCAGGTAGCTCGCACATTGGAAGAGTACGGCGCAATGGATTATACAATTATTGTATCAGCTTCAGCTTCCGACCCGGCACCGCTAAAGTTCTACGCACCCTTTGCTGGCGCCTCTATTGGCGAGTACTTCCGCGATACGGGTCGCCCAGCACTGATCATTTATGACGATTTGTCGAAGCAAGCTGTAGCTTACCGCGAGGTGTCGCTGCTGCTGCGTCGTCCGCCAGGACGTGAGGCTTACCCGGGAGATGTATTCTACTTGCACTCTCGCTTGCTGGAGCGCGCGGCAAAAATTATCGCTAATGACGATATTGCCCGCCAGATGAATGACCTGCCAGATTCGCTGAAAAATGCTACAGATAGTAATGGCCAGCCCTTAGTAAAAGGTGGTGGTTCGCTCACGGCACTACCCATCATTGAAACCCAAGCCGGTGATGTATCAGCATATATCCCGACCAACGTGATCTCCATTACGGATGGTCAGATATTCCTTGAATCCAACCTGTTCAACGCAGGTATTCGCCCAGCCATCAATGTAGGTATTTCTGTATCGCGCGTAGGAGGCTCGGCACAGATCAAATCCATGAAAAAAGTAGCTGGTACACTCAAACTCGACCAAGCACAGTATCGAGAGTTGGAGGCCTTCTCCAAATTTGGCTCCGATCTCGACGCTGCAACGGCTGCTATCCTAGATAAAGGTAAGCGCAACGTGGAAATTCTGAAGCAACCACAGTACTCGCCGGTAGCTGTAGAGAAACAGGTGGCAATGATCTACTTGGGCACCAAAAATCTGTTGCGCAACGTACCCGTAGAGCAGGTGCAGACCTTTGAAAAAGCGTTTTTGGCGGCCCTCGAGCAGCGTCATCCAGATATTCTTACGGAATTCCGCAAGGGTAAATTGGAAGACGAAAGCCTAAAGAAAGTAGAGGTGCTGGCAGCAGAATTGGCATCGCAATACAAAAAGTAAATGTTAGATGCTTAATATGATACATCCAATATCATAAAACCATCGAACCATTTACAATTCAAGCAATTAGATATTAACCAGTTTTAATTATTCGCATGGCTGGCAATTTAAAAGAAGTACGGGAGCGGATTCGTTCGGTGCAAAATACCCAACAGATCACCAAGGCGATGAAGATGGTGTCGGCAGCCAAGTTGCGCCGCGCCCAGCAGGCGATCGTGCAGATGCGCCCTTACGCGAACAAGCTCAATGCACTGCTGCGCAACATTCTATCCAATACCAACGGGGATGTATCCGTGGGCTTTGCGCAGGAGCGTCCAGTGGAGCGGGTCTGCCTCGTGGTCGTTACTTCCAATCGAGGTCTTTGTGGCGCGTTCAATGCAAACGTCATCAAAGCGGCTATCCATGCTATCAATACGCGCTATGCAACCGTGCGTGCCAATGGCAATTTGACCATTCTTTGTATAGGTAAAAGAGGTTATGACCTGCTGCGGAAGCGTTATACGGATTGTACCATCATCGGCGAATATGTCAATTTATTCGCTGATTTGAGTTTCGACAGCGTATCGCAGGTATCAGGACGATTGATGCAGGCGTTTGAAAGCAAAACCTACGACGAAGTGGCTGTGGCTTACGGGCGTTTCAAAAATGCGGCTACGCAGTTTGCGGAAGCCGAGCAGTTTTTGCCGGTAGCCAAATTAGAAAAAGGCGACGATCCATTGCGTGCGGACTATATCTTCGAACCAGATATGGAAGGATTGCTTAATTATTTGATTCCGAATATTTTACATACGCAATTTTATCGCTATATGCTCGACACACACGCCTCAGAACACGGCGCTCGGATGACAGCAATGGACAAAGCGACTGAAAATGCGGAAGACCTGATGCGCGAATTGCGCTTGAGCTACAACAAAGCCCGCCAGGAAGCCATCACAAAAGAAATTCTTGAAATTGTGGGTGGTGCCGCAGCCTTGGAAAGTAAATAGAAATATACTTCTAAGTTATTGATCTTCAAAAGATTGTGTACAGTTGCCAAAAGACTGCTGTACGGCACACTTCCATTCTGAAAATAAATCTTCCCAGATAGAAGTTAGATATGTTTTTTGTGCCGGAGTTTTTGCTTAATTTAGACGTTGGTTTTAATGAGCCGAAAACCCGCGTCATTCCATGAAAGCCATCATCCCTGTTGCCGGCGCCGGCGCCCGACTACGCCCACTGACTTACACGCAGCCCAAACCGCTCATCCCGGTAGCAGGTAAGCCTATCATTTCCTTTATCATTGACCAATTGGCGGAAGTTGGCATACGCGACTTTGTATTTGTAATTGGTTATCTGGGTGAAAAAATCAAAGACTTTATTGAGCAAACCTATCCGCACCTGAACAAAGAATTTGTCAATCAGGAAGAGCGCTTGGGTTCGGCGCACGCTATTTGGGTAGCCCGCGATGCTTGGGTAGATGCGGATGAAGTGATGATTTTTTTCGGCGACGTCATCGTAGATGCTGATTTTGAGCGAATTATACATTTACCTTATTCTTGTTTGGGTGTAAAACGTGTAGATAACCCGCGCGAATTTGGCGTGGTGGAATATAACGAAGCGGGCGTCGTCAATCGGGTAACCGAGAAGCCTAAAATTCCTAAATCGGATATGGCGATGGTGGGCTTTTACAAAATACGCGAAGTGCAAGCGCTACACGAAGCCCTGCATTTCAACATCACTCACAATATCCGAACGGATGAAGAATTTCCACTAACGGATGCCCTCATGCGCATGATCGAAAAAGGGGTACAATTCCGAACGGTAACCGTGGACAACTGGTTCAACTGCGGCAAACGCGAGGTGCTACTCGAAACCAACGCTATCCTATTAGACCGCATCGGCTATGCATCTACGGATCTGCCGGATTTCGACAGCGCCATCATTATCCATCCGGTGAGCATCGGCGCGGATTGTCAAATTTATAATTCCATTATTGGGCCGCACGTAACCATCGGCAACCACGCTCATATCAACCAAGCGATCGTTAAAGATTCGATCATCGGTAATTATGCTTCTTTACAAGAGGTTATTTTGCAGCATTCAGTCGTTGGTAATGACACCGCCATCACAGGCATGAAGCACAGTTTGAATATCGGCGATAATACCGAAATTGATTTTAGTTTCCCGGAACGCTGAATACCTCAGCGCAACAAATCGCTGCTTTTCAGGGTTATTTCTAAATAGAGCACCCGCCAAAAAACCGCCAAAACCCATCCTATTGCTTAGGCATCCGTCATCAATGTTCAGATTGGCCGATGCACTAAAGTAAATAACCTCAGCTTATATATTCACTTTTTATTATAAAAACATTATATTATGGCAATATTACGATTCAATCGCCTTCCTAAAAACCAACAATATACATACAAACCCCGCTACTGGGACCCCAAAAAAGAAGAATTGGAAGAACGCCTAAAACGCATCCACACTATGAAGGAAGATGATCAAGATGCCATGAAGGCACGCATATCCAGTGGCTTGCGGCGGCACAGCTATGGCAATACCAGCTATCGGCGGCAGCAAGTTATTCGCTCCAATGTCGTTTTATTTGGGGTAGTGCTTGGCTTGTTATTTATTACATTTTTATTATTGACAAATTATTTACCTCGGCTGGCGAAGTTTTTAGAAACGGGCGGCAACTAAGCAATATAGTGATTTTAAAAACGATAAATATATAAAAGCGTTAAATACGTGTTTGTAGTCTTTGTTTATAAAACATAATATTTGTACATAATGACAGATATCATCCAGCTTTTGCCAGATGCTATTGCCAATCAGATAGCGGCGGGGGAAGTGATACAACGTCCGGCGTCGGTGGTTAAAGAACTAATGGAAAACGCTATTGATGCCGGTGCCACTAGCGTGAAGCTCATCGTGCGAGATGCCGGTAAGGGGCTGATACAACTGATAGACAACGGATCTGGCATGTCGGAAACGGATGCCCGAATGAGTTTTGAGCGACATGCTACCTCCAAAATACGCGAAGCGAAGGATTTGTTTGGCATTCGTACCATGGGCTTTCGAGGCGAAGCGTTGGCTTCTATTGCTGCCGTGGCGCAGGTAGAGTTGCGCACCCGCCGCCCGATGGACGAGCTGGGAACCCGCATCGTTATAGAGGATTCTGAAGTAACGGCCCAAGAAGCCTGCCAGTGCCCCACAGGTACCAACATACAAGTGCGCAACCTTTTTTATAATGTGCCCGCAAGACGTACTTTCCTGAAATCCAACACCGTAGAAATGCGACATATCTTGGATGAGTTCCAACGTATTGCGCTGGCCCACCCCGAAGTTTTTTTCTCTTTGCACCATAATAATGCAGAAATATTTCACCTGCCGACGAGCAATTTGCGCCAACGCATCACGGGGATATTTGGCAACCATTGCAACAAAAAATTAGTGCCCATCAGCGAAGAAACGGATGAACTACGCCTCTACGGTTTTGTGGGGAAGCCCGAATATGCTAAGAAATCGCGCGGCGAGCAGTTGTTTTTTGTCAATCAGCGCTTCATCAAAAGCGGCTACCTGAGTCACGCGGTGCTGGGCGCCTATGAGGATTTACTGGTGCCGGATACTTTTCCGTTGTATGTTATTTTTATTGATATTGACCCCGCCCGTATTGATATCAATGTGCATCCGACCAAGCAGGAAATCAAATTTGAAGATGAACGACTGGTGTATAATTATCTGAAAGTGACCGTGCGACATGCCCTGGGGCGGCACAGCATCACGCCTACCCTCGACTTTGATGATGATACCACCATGGCCTCTGTGCGCATAGCTTCGCCGGCTATACATCGTGCCGATTCTGACCAGACATCAACTACGCTGCCCAGTAAAATGAACGCTGCGCCCGAGGCTCCAACGCACCGCCGGCAGCTATCCAATTTGTCGGAATGGGAAAAACTCTACGCCGGACTGAGTAATGCGCCGGAGGAGCAAGACCTGATTGGCCCTTCGGAGACCATCACGGTGGAAAGCGGCTGGTCGGCCGAATCCTCATCGGATACTGGGCAACCCGCTAATCGCCAGAAAGAACCATACCAATTGCATGGCGCATACATTATCAGTCAGATCAAATCTGGTTTCCTGCTCATTGACCAACAGGCCGCGCACGAACGCATTTTGTACGAACAGTACCTAAGGATACTGAATGCTCAAACCGCTTCTTCGCAGCAAAAATTATTCCCCGCTACAGTGGAACTGGCGCCGGCTGAGGCGACACTGCTACGTGATATTTTAACTGAAATAAATGTGTTAGGATTTGATATTCAAGAATTTGGAGGCAATACTTTCTTGATACATGGCGTGCCCGCCGATCTGCCAGACGCCACCAACGAAGCCAAACTACTGGAGGCACTGCTTGATCAATACAAAAATAATTTGGAACTAAAGCTACCTGTGCGCGACAATATTGCCAGAGCAATGGCACGAAGTGCTGCCATCCGGCGCGGACAATCGCTCACTATTGAGGAGATGCAATCGCTCACAGATCGCCTTTTTGCTTGCGAACTGCCTTATAAAAGTCCTTCGGGGCGCAATTGTTTTCTGACGTTTGAGTTGGAGGAGATCGAACGCCGATTGGAGCATTGATACTATATTATGTTTGTAATAATTCGCGCATTTTTAAGTTATACACATCATAAAACTGCAAATTATTATGCCCGCCGTCAGGAATTGTAATAAATTCATCATGCGGTTTTAGGCAATCCTTTAATTGTACTGCGCATTTATACGGCACAACCCAATCGTTTGTACCTTGAAAAATACACACCGGCATACGAGCTTGTTTTAGGTGCCGACAATTGGTAAAACGATATTTGAATAAGAAAACAGGCGGTAAAAAAGGATAATACGTATAAAAAAGTTTGGGCATATTATAAAAAGGCGTCTCTAAAATCAAGCGACGACAAGGATGCTGCGCAGCCACCCGACAAGCAAAAGCCGACCCCATCGAGCGCCCTACAATTACTATACGCGACGGCGGGCATAGCGTACACGCATAGTCGTACACCTGTAAGGCATCCGCAAAAAGCGTAGCTTCGGTGCGGCGACCACTACTTTTACCAAAGCCACGATAATCATACGCCAAAAAATCATAGCCCTGCTCGCCAAAATATTGGTGCAGATGCCCCCAACGAGCCAAATTGCTAGAATTGCCATGATAATACAGTACCAAACCTTTTGGTTCACCGAGGTTTAAACTATTGAAATACAGCACATTAAGTCGTCCGCCGTGTTTTGCTTGCAACCAAATTTCTTCAAAATGGCCCATGAAACGATAGCGATAATCCTGCGGCAGCCTACGCGGCCGGAAGATAAAATAATCCTGGAGAAGCGTCGTACATATATTGCCAAGCACCCAAAGTACCAACACGACACCAACGGCATACAGCAGCCAAAAACTCATGAAAATAATTTGTTAATTGAATGCGAAAAGATACGCAGCATAGCGCAGAAATACGAAATTTTTGCATCCGATCCGACCATGCGTGGCGATGTCGAACTAAAAATATTTGATTTTTCAATCCCTTTGCATAAATTTAATGTTCAGAAGCTGTCATGTATCTTCTGTTGTTGTTGAGGAGCAAGTGTATTCGGTGAATGCCGATTTGCTCATATCCGGGTGTACCCAGCCATAGATCAAAATTAGGTTCGCGATGAAAAAATTAAGGCTGTTCTGTATCATTATTTTGCCATTGTGGTTGCAAGCGCAAGCGATTCAGGTATCGGAGGAAATCGCCCTTCGAAATGACATTTCCTATGAGATCATAGGCAATATGAAAGGTCGGGTATTGCTTTTTCGTGATCGGGTCACGCAGTTTGAAGTGCAGGCTTTTGACACGCAAATGAAACAAGTATGGAGCAAGGAACTCCTATTAGATAAAAAGCAGCCCAAAGTGCTTAGCGTTGTGAGCGCCCAGCCCGATTATTTCACGGTGCTGTACCGTTTTCGACACAAAAATCACCTGCAACTGAAAGCCCACATCTATGATGCAGCGGCCAATCTGCGCGATTCTATTACTGTTAAGGATTATGGCTTTTTGTTTTACACGCCGAATATGGAAATTGTCAAATCGGAAGATCGCAGCAAAATAATGGTGTATTATGTTGAAAATCAGCAGATTTTCCATCTGTTGGTTTTTGATTTGATCAGTATGAGTGTGCTGTGGGAAAAGAGCATTATACTGGATGGATTTAATCCTTGGGAAGAATTGGGGCAATTGTTACTCGATAATGATGGGAACGCTTACATGATTTTTGAAAAAAATCGGTTCAGAGTACGCAAGGAAGGGCATTATTTTGAAATATTAGCCTTCCGGCTGGAAGAAGAGCAACCCCGTCGCATCATCGCACAAATGCAAGAAAAGATCACGTATGATGTTGCGTTCGCATTCGACAATCTTAATCAAAAATTAATCGCTACAGGGCTATATGCTGAAAAAAATGTAGAGCGCGCCTCTGGTGTATTTTTTGTCAGCATACCAGTGTATAACCCTGATACTATGCGCATTACATTTGAGCGATTTGAAAATGAGTTCCTGTCCAACCTATTGGGCAAGCCCGTAGATGACAATCGCGGGCTGCAGGAAATTGTAGTGCAAAGCATCGTGCTTCGGCGCGACGGTGGCGCCCTAATGATCTTAGAACGCAACCGCCAACTGAATCGCCAACTTGGTGCCAATAATCGAATGTTTTTTGATGGGGCAGGTCGGATCATTATGGATTATTATTTCGATGAGATGCTGCTGTTTTCTTTTCATCCAAATGGCAAAATTCACTGGAAAAATATTTTGCATAAAAAGCAATATTCGCAAGATGATGACGGCGTTTATTCTTCTTTTTTCTTATTCAAAACCCCCAGTAATCTGCGCATATTGTACAATGATGAAATCCGACTGGAAAATACCGTAAGCGAATATATCATTACAGGCAATGGCGAAGTGGAACGCCGAAGCCTATTGAGCACCGAACGCCTGGAGCTGCGCCTGCGCTTCCGCGATGCCATACAACTGAGCGCTACCGAACTGGTGGTGCCCAGTGAGCGCCGCAGCCGCTTGCGGTTAGTGCGCCTTCAATACCAGTAAATTAGTATTTCCTTAACGAAATACCCCCAAATATCCTGCTATATTTGCAGGTGTTCGAACATTCCTAAAATACACATCCTTTGACGACCATGAGCAAACGCTATTGGCTGCTACTCGCAGTGGTATTCCTCCTTCTGACATTAGGGCTGTACGCGCAGCCTCCGAAACGCTGGACTTCCGGCGACATTCATGAAGCCATTCAAAAACTCAACTTTTTGGGATCCGTGCTCTACGTAGCTGCCCACCCCGACGACGAGAACACCCGCATGATCTCCTACTTGGCCAATGAGGTGAAGGCCAACGTAGCTTATCTGTCGTTGACGCGCGGCGACGGCGGGCAAAACTTAATCGGCCCCGAAATTGAAGACCTGCTGGGCGTTATTCGCACCCAGGAATTGCTGGCGGCACGTCGTATGGATGGTGGTAAGCAACTTTTTAGCCGAGCCAATGATTTTGGATTTTCCAAACATCCCGACGAGACGCTCCGTATCTGGGACAAGGACGCGGTGCTATCTGATGTGGTGTGGGCTATTCGCAGTTGGCAGCCAGATGTCATCATCAATCGCTTCGATCATGAGTCAGCGGGGCGCACGCATGGCCATCATACGGCATCAGCTATGCTGTCGTATGAGGCTTTTGACCTCACCGGACACAAGGATATATATCCTGAGCAGTTGCACTATGTAACCCCTTGGCAACCACGGCGCCTATTTTTCAATACCTCTTGGTGGTTTTATGGCAGCCAAGATGCCTTTGCCAAGGCGGATAAATCCGACCTCATGAGCATGGATATTGGTGTGTATTATCCTATCAAAGGGAAATCGAATAACGAAATTGCCGCCGAAAGCCGTAGTATGCACAAGTGCCAAGGCATGGGCGCTACCGGCGCACGCGGCTCGGAGTTGGAATACCTCAAAATACTGAAAGGTGACCTACCCAAAGGCAAAGCGGATATTTTTGAAGGTATCAACACCACTTGGTCGCGGGTGAAAGGGGGCGAACCCATTGGCGCATTCTTAGCAGAAGCGGAAAAGAATTTTAATTATAAAAATCCAGCTACAAGCGTTCCTACGCTTATTAAAGCCTATCGCCTGATCAAAGCGCTGCCCGACAGCTACTGGAAGCGTGTAAAAATCGCTGATATACAAGAAGTTATATTGGCTTGCATGGGCTTGTTTACGGAAGCCATTGCCAGCGATTATTCGGCAACACCAGGTCAGGAAATCGCAGTGACTTTAGAAGTGACCAACCGCTCGGCTGTCAATCTGATGTTGCAATCCATTCTGTTTTTACCGGAAGGGCAAGACACGCTGCTGAAGCGCCCAATTGGCAATAATGAGCAATTTAAATTGCATCGCAAGCTGCGCATACCTGAAAATGTGGAGCTAACCAATGCCTACTGGCTCAATACGCCCTGGCAACTGGGTATGTACACCGTTGATAATCAATTATTGCGCGGGCTACCCGAAACCCCACGCACCTTTCGCGTGCGCTTGCGTATGCTGGTAGAAGGCGAACCCCTTGATTATGAGATAGATGTAATACACAAACGCACCGATGATGTGCGCGGCGAAGTCTATCGCCCTTTTGAAATAACACCGCCGATATTCACAAATATGGCGGAAAAAGTTTATGTATTTTCCAATGCAGCACCCCAAACGGTGGAAGTTATTTTAAAAAGCGGTGCCCCAAATGTAAGCGGCTCGGTGCGGCTGGCGCATCCCTCCGGTTGGCGCGTAGAGCCGCCGCAGATTGATTTCGCCCTAAAAATCAAAGGGGAAGAGCAGACCGTGCGCTTTTTGGTATTCCCGCCAGAAGCACAAAGCGAAGGACAGGCGAAGCCAGTAGCTACTGTGGATGGCAAAAGCTATGGCGAAGAGGTGGTTTTGATTGATTATGAGCATATTCCAACTCAAACGGTACTGCGTGATGCGGCAGCTAAGGTGGCAAAAATTGACTTGAAAAAAGCAGGTGACCGCATTGGCTATTATATGGGCGCTGGAGACAATATTCCCGCGAGCTTGAAGCAGATTGGCTATCAAGTTACGTTGCTCGACGATCGCGACCTGACCCTCGAAAACCTCCGCCAATACGATGCAGTCATCATGGGGGTACGCGCTTACAATACACGCGAACGCCTAAAATTCGCACAGCCTAAACTCTTTGAATATGTAGCCAATGGTGGTACGCTCATCGTGCAGTATAATACGAGTTTTGAACTGGTACTACCCGCTGACCAGCTGGCGCCTTACATGCTCAAGCTCTCCCGTGACCGCGTGACGATGGAAGATGCGGAAGTGCGATTTTTGAAACCCGACCATCAGGTGCTGCATTTTCCGAATAAAATTACAGCTAAGGATTTTGAAGGCTGGATACAAGAGCGCGGGTTGTATTTTCCCAGCGAATGGGGGCCAGAATTCACGGCGGTTTTGTCTTGCAATGACCCTAGCGAATCACCGAAGGATGGAGGGCTACTCATCGCTAAATACGGCAAAGGCCATTATATCTATACGGGTTATTCGTGGTTTCGGGAGTTGCCTGGCGGCGTGCCTGGCGCCTTCCGCTTGTTTGCAAACATGATTTCCATAGGAAAGGAAGCGAAACCCTGATCATCATTTTTTCACGATGAAATGTGTTTACGTGCTCATCCCAAAATGAGTTTTGATATTAATAGAGTTGTAGCCCAATAACCAATTGATTGTCAAATACCATATCTTTGATAAAAAGATAAATGCCAATTAAATATCAAGACATTCGTAATGAACGGCAATGGAAGGCCAGTACCGGATTATCGGAGAAACAGTTTTTGGAATTAGCGCTGGAATTCGCCAAGGCATACGAAAACTTTTTCGGAGTTTCGATGCAGGAACGCCAGAGTAATTCCACTTCAGAGAGCACCTTCAAAACCTACAAACACCTGCTATTCTTTACCTTGTTCAGCATCAAAAGCGGGGTGACTTACGATGTGCTGGGCCTTATGTTCGGTTTGGATGGTGTCAATGCGCATCAGAATCAGGCGCTGGGTCTTCGGATATTGCGTGCTGCTTTGAAAGCGAGCGGAAACTTGCCCAAGCGCACTTATGAAAGCGTTAAGAAGTTCAAAGAACACTGGAGTCAAGAAGACGAAATCTTCATCAACGCTACGGAGCAGCGCAGACAAAGGCCTTCTGATACTGAAGAACAGAAGAACGATTACAGCGGTAAAAAAAAGCCCACACCGTAAAAATGCTTTTACTAACGAATTCCAAAAAGCGCATCAAGTTCTTGAGTAAAGCTTACTGCGGCTCTGCCCATGACTACGCGATGCTCAAAATGGAATTGCCCCAGCATCAAGGCTTTGGTTGGATGCGCACCATCTGCATGTGGATCCGGGATTTTTTGGCATTGCTAAGGATTACAGCGCACAAGTCATCAGCATACCATTCAAAAAGTCAAAGAACAAGCCGCTCACCGAAGAGCAAAAAAAGCGAACAAGCAAATGAGTTCAATCCAGGTAAAAGTAGAGCATTCTATTGGTGGATTCAAACGATATCGGTTTCTTTCAGACCGTTTAAGATGCCGTGATTTTCATCTTTATGATTTAGTGGCAGAGGTCTGCGCCGGATTATGGAATTTTACACTAACCCATTGATTTACACAATACAACAACTCTAGTAGATTTCTAATTTTAAAAGATACGGTATAATTTTAAACTATTGAACTTGACTACCCAAAAAACAAAACCCAAACAATTTTGACGAAAGAAAAACGGCTAGTAACACAGGTTTTGCGTCAAGCGGACTGAGGTGTAAACTCGAAGCTTTGTGCTTCTATTCAAGTTCAGTGCTGGTTGACAGTTTATTGCTCCAAACCCCGCCCGAACGCCAAGCCCCAAAACGTCTGCAAAATCAGAAAAGTAAAGCAACTGATTTGACCCACTGCCAGGCATAATATTTCATCGCTTGATATCTAATTATCCGACATTTGCTTTTGCTGATATTGCGTGAGTGGATTGGAGCGCCGCAGCGTTTGTAGGGCTGTCTTGATCATGGCATCCTCTTCGTTTAGCACAATATAAAATGCCGATTCATCAAAAAGATGGCGCGCAATATGCGCCTTGAGCAGTTGCTGTATCTCTGATTTGACCAATGCCAATTGTCGCGTATCTGGCTTCAGCCCGTGCTCTTCGGCGTAGCCCAGCAATTGTTGCAATAGCTCATCATTCACTTTAAAATTTCGCTTAAACTGTTCCAGCCCATTGTATTTCAAACTTGCGCGTCGGGTATTTACATACCGATAGGAAAACTGCGGAATATGCTGGCGCAACCGATTGAAATAGGCATTGAACAACATGGTGTCGAGCGGAACAAAAATATCAGGCATTATACCGCCACCACCGTACACGACTCGCCCGCTGGCCGTGTAGAATGGCGTTGTATCCAAAGGTTGGAGCTTAGTTTCGGAAGCTAATTCGCCCGAATGATACCGCTCCAACAAATCCTTCTGATACTTATCCAAGTCCTTGTAAGGCTTTTGAATAGATCGTCCAGAAGGCGTATAATATCGTGCGATAGTCAAGCGCAAAGCGGAGCCGTCGCGCAGCGCATATTGCTCCTGCACCAGCCCCTTGCCAAACGAGCGCCGCCCGATGATGTACGCGCGATCTTGGTCTTGCAATGCGCCCGCCACTATTTCGCTGGCCGATGCAGAACCTTCATCAATCAGCACCGCAATTTTATCAATATGAAACAGGGCGCGCCCAGTGGTTTCGTAATTGTTGCGATGCACTGCTCGCCCTTCTGTATAGACCAATAGCTTATCCTTTTGCCGAAAGAGTTGACTCAATATATTGGTTGCCTGCTGCAAATAGCCGCCAGGATTCTGCCGCAGATCAATCACTAAGTCCTTCATGCCTTTTTTATCCACCAAAGTTTCTAACTGCCGCATAAATTCTTCGTGCGTAGTAGCGCTGAAGCGGCTGATTTTGATGTATCCGGTTTTATCGTCGAGCATGTAGGCAGCATCCACGCTATGAACGGGAATGGCGTCGCGGCGAATACGGAAGTAACGCACATTGGTTTCCTGCCCGCGCAAAATGCCAATACGTACCTCGCTTCCCTTCGCACCGCGCAACAAGCGCATCACCCCCGCCGAAGTGATGCCGTTGCCGGCAATAATCGAATCCTCTACTTCCACGATTTGATCGCCAGCAAGCACGCCCGCCGCTTGAGCCGGTCCGCCCGACAGTGGCGCTACCACCACAACGGTATCCTCAAGGATAATAAATTCTACCCCGATGCCATCAAAGTTGCCATCCAACTGATCGTTGACTTCTTGTAACTGGTCGCTGGTGATGTAAGAAGAATGCGGATCTAATTGTCTTAAAATGCTATTGATGGCTTCGTCTATCAGTTGATTACGATCTACTTCTTGCACGTATTTGGCTTCAATATAGCGCAGCAATTCCTCTATTTTACTGTGCTGCCCGGTACCCCCTACGGCGCCGCTTTGAATATCGCTGACTACTGTTGGCATCTGTGATTGCAACCGCATGCCGATGAGCATACCTGCTACCAGCACTACCGCAAAGAGTAGCGGTAGCCAAATGTTGAGCCTTCCTGGGCTTGTATATTCAGTCTCTTGCATTTTTCTCTAATTCTGGTGTACCATGAAAGGATACCATCGCTTTTTACATTAAATTATAAACCGTGAATGTTTGTCCCTGCACAATGACATTAATTGCATAATTTTTTATAAAAGCATAATGCCGTGTAGTTATTTCTATGTTATAAATAGGCTTTTGGCAGAAGCCATGTTGCTTCATTTGGCTCGCCTCTATGCTATCAATACCACAAAGTAATACAAAAGTAGGCGATAAATGTTGAAAAGCAACGCTCTTTTGCTACTTATCCGCTCTCGGTGCGGGCGCTTGTATTTCGTACCGACTTTACAAATCATTCACTAATTTTAGGTTTTTCTTAAAACTTCTTTGATTTTAGAGCGTCTAAAATTAAATTTGTTGAATTATTCATAATCTAAGAAGACCACTATCATGCACAAGGATTTTGAACTGGATGATTTGGACAAAAAAATACTGTCTATTTTGATGGTGAATGCTAAACGTCCTTACACGGATATTGCCAAAGAGCTATATGTGTCGGGGGGTACTATTCATGTACGTATGAAAAAACTGGAAGAAGCAGGCATTGTAAAGGGCTATAACTTGGATGTGGATTATGATAAATTAGGTTATGATATCAATGCCTTTTTGGGCATTTATCTGGATAAAAGTTCTTTGTATGAAGATGTTGCCGTTGCACTAAAGGCGATACCTGAAATTGTAGAAGCCTATTACACCACAGGTATTTACAGCATTTTTGCTAAAATTATATGCCGTGATACCAACCACCTACGTAGTGTACTGCATGATAAAATTCAAAAGATACAGGGCATTCAGCGCACGGAAACCTTCATTTCCTTGGATGCCAGCATCAACCGCCCTATTGACGTTGTGAATACCTCGGCACCATGATTCATCAACAACATACAGCACTGATAATCAGTTATTTATAAAAAAAACAACACCATGAAGAACCACTTTTTGATGATGCTTCACGGTGCAGTAGCTGAAGCTATTAGGCGCCAAGGTAGTGCTTCAATAATTTGCTGCGATTAGCGGAGCGCAATTTATTGATCGCTTTATCTTTGATCTGGCGCACCCGCTCGCGCGTAAGCCCAAATTTATCGCCAATATCTTCCAGTGACATGGGGTGCTCCACGCCGATGCCAAAGTATAACTTGATGACATCACACTGCCGGTCGGTAAGCGTGCTAAGCGAGCGCTCAATTTCACGGCGCAGCGATTCATTATATTCCAATTCTTGGTCGGTGCCGGGGGTAGCTGCATTTTCCAGCACATCGAGCAGCGAATTATCTTCCCCTTCCACAAAAGGCGCATCCATGGATACATGGCGGGCAGCCACACCGAGGGTTGTTTCCACTTCTTCTGTCGGAATTTCGAGCATCTCCGCGAGTTCTTCAGGTGAAGGTTCGCGCTCAAACTCTTGCTCCAATTCTGAAAACGCCTTATTGATTTTATTCAAAGAGCCGACCTTATTTAATGGTAGGCGTACAATGCGCGACTGTTCGGCCAACGCTTGCAGAATAGACTGACGAATCCACCAGACGGCATAAGAGATAAATTTGAAGCCCCGCGTTTCGTCGAAGCGCTGAGCGGCCTTAATTAAACCCAGATTACCCTCATTGATCAAGTCGCTAAGCGAAAGCCCTTGGTTTTGATATTGTTTGGCTACAGAAACCACAAACCGCAGGTTCGCTTTTGTCAGTTTTTCTAAAGCCACCTGGTCGCCCTGTTTGATGCGTTTGGCAAGTTCTACTTCTTCTTCTGGCGTAAGCAAATCTACTTTGCCAATTTCCTGCAGATATTTCTCCAGCGATTGGCTTTCCCTGTTCGTGATTGACTTGGTGATCTTGAGTTGTCTCATGCACTTAAATCTTTTTTTGTGTTTTACAATGGCGAAATTGCTTTTTCGGTAGCGCAAAGGTCAATAATCAGACTGGATATGAGCAGCTATACTGCCGCAGCTACTATATTGGCAAGCCAAAATAATGCCCTGTAACTGCCGCTGCTTGAAATGCTCATTGATTGTTGTTACTGTTAAGCCCTATAGCGTTTATTTTTTCAGGCCACAAAATTAATCCAAATAGACCGTTGTGTCAAGTAGGAATAGGTTATATTCGCTACCTGATTGCTTAGAACGCTCCTTATCGGGAAATAGTTTGGTATTTAGCGAATAGAAAATTTGCAAAAATCATTTTTTTGCTCTTTATTGCGGTGGAGAAGTGATTTACTTTTCGGGCGGATTGCCCAGAATTTACAAGGGTTGGTCAAATAAAAACCATATTCAAAAACAAAAAACCTGAATTAACTGACAACTATTATGGAACGAGCCAAAGTAACCTTCGAGTTTTTATTACGGGCTTCTCCAACTATTCTATATCAATTCCTTACGACGCCATCTTGCCTCATCCGATGGTTCTGTGATAACGTAGATATCAACGTCAATACCTATATCTTTATGTGGGAGGACACTTCGCAAAGCGCCGAATTGGTAGATGATATTGAAGAAGAATTGCTACGCTTTCGCTGGATTGACGGTGACTATGAGGGCGAATATCTCGAATTCCATATTTCTACGGCGCCAGTGACCGATGAAACGATCTTGGAAATAACGGATTTTTGCGATACAGATGAGGTAGAAGATCAAAAACAACTCTGGGACACCCAAATACAACGGCTACTTAAAGCTATGGGCGCTGCAGGCTAAACGTTGCATCCGTCTCATTGCATCCGATTCATTCCTGCATAATATATAAGATACCACTCACCCCCCAATCGAGCAAAACGACGCAAAGTGCCAAACGCACCACTGCGGTGCACAATTTTTTCAATAACCAAATCGTCGCCCAGAGCGGTCAACTCGCGCCGGAATTCGCCATTCGTTGTATCGAAAGACCGATGTGGTTCCCAGTCTTCCGTATCCCAGCGAAAAGTACCCGCAGCCAGTAGTTCGCTATCGGCATGAGCCGGCAGCCCTTCCAAAGGGAAGGTAATATGCGCCATCTGGTAGGCTTCATCTTCATGAAATCGCCGATAGAAATTCTCAAAATCGCCTGTATTATTGGTTGGGGTGTCGCCCAGTTGATTGCAGGAAAACGCTGTAGCCAATAGGGCCCATCCTGCGCAAATGTAAAAGAACGTTTTCATAAGCTGTATTTTATGAATCCGAAACCGTTTCTAATATCAAGTCGCACATAGCTGCCTCCGAAGGCGCTAAAGCAACATGTATGTTTGGCAAATTGAGCTTACGCAATGCGCCCGCAGTTGTTGCGCCAATTGCCATTATTTTTTGTTTGGCTTGCAAGGTATAACGTTGGAAGTACGTTTCCGCATTGAGCGGACTAGTAAATACCAGCCAATCGCAGAGCGGTAGGGTAAAATCTTGATGCGCAACGTTGTCATATATAATCAAATCCTCGACCGCGATGCGCCCAGCCAATAGCTTGTGCACGGAGCGCCGCGAATGCTTGGCCCGAGGGAAGAGTACGCTGCTTCCAATGGCTTGATTTATAAATAGTTGCGCAGAGGTTTCCGGTTCGCCTGTGCCTATAAAATGCACTTGATACCCTGCCGATGCTATTGCTTTGGCTGTACCTGCGCCCAACGCTGCGAGCTTTGCGTGCACGGGTAATTGTTGGTGCTGCACTTGCTCAAAAAAAAATTGTACTGCCGTTTTGCTATAAAAAAATATCCAATCGGTAGTAGGAATCTTCGGGCAATCCACTGCTACGAATTGCAACAGCGAGGCACCAATGACGTCGTATCCGGCTGTTTCGAGCCGTTGTCGGAAAATACTATCGGGCGCTAAGTCCCTGCTGATGAAAACGCGCATATGTGTAAAATTCGCTCCAGCTAAATTTTGAAAATATTACAAAAAGTAAATAGTCACACAATAAACCTGCCATTTTGTTACATCTTTTCACTTTTTTGTAGCGCTTTTACTACATTCTCTGCAAGGTTAAAACTCGTGCTCGACGACAGGCGCGCCCGCCGTAGCGGCATATCCCAACTATCCGCAACGGCTGCCCACACATGGTAGTTGCCTGAAGCGTCGCGCTCGCAATATACCCCCAGAGGCATGTGGCAGCCGCCAGCCATCAACTGCAGCACCTTGCGCTCCACATTCGTCACGGCTGATACTTCCGGGTGGTGAATTTGCCGCAACAACCGTCGCACTTCGAGGTCATCTTTCGTGGTTTGAAATACCAGTACGCCTTGCGCCGGCGCCGGCACCAATTCGCGGGGGCTGAATGGGGTCACGTACAGATCGGATACGTCCAATTGTAAGCGCTTTAGCCCGGCAGCAGCCAGTACAATAGCGTCGAATTCGCCCTGGCGCAGCTTATCTAAGCGGGTGGGCACATTCCCTCTTATGTCTTTGATAATCAAATCTTTACGAAAATCTAACAATTGAACTTTCCGACGTGCCGAAGACGTGCCAACCGTAGCTCCGAGCGGTAAACGAAGCGTTTGGGTAGCATCCTGAGCCGACATTGGGAGCAATAGCCAATCCGCTGGGTCTTCCCGATACGATACCCCCGCCAGCACAAGCCCCTCTGGCTGCGTAGTTGGCATATCCTTCATGGAATGCACCGCCATATCCACATCGCCACGCAGCAAAGCATCCTCTATCTCCTTGGTAAAGAAGCCTTTACCTTCAATTTTATCGAAACCCAAATGCTGAATCTGGTCTCCCTTGGTTTTGATAATAACCAGTTCGCTCTGCACCCCCAAAGCGGCTAATTGCTGCTGCACAAAGCCTGCCTGCCACTGCGCTAAGTGGCTACCACGAGTACCAATTCTGATGATTCTATTCAAAATTTGCTCTCTTTTTTGCGCGAAGGTACAAAATATTTAGCTTAGCAATAGAACAATAATTATGCCGAGTCCATATGCTACAGGGCACAGCACGGAAGCACCAAAAAAAAATACAAATCAAAAAAACTTGCTACCTTTGCCCAATGCAATTATCAGCTAGAGCCATAGCACAAATACTCGGTGGAAGCATTGAAGGCGACCCCGAAGTGCTCGTGAACCGCCCCGGTAAAATTGAGGAAGGCGGCGAAGGAGTGCTGACTTTTCTGGGTAATCCTAAATACGAAGTATTTGCCTACACCACCACTGCCTCCATTCTTCTAGTGAGTCGCCAATTCAAACCTCGGCAGCCTATTGCAGCTACACTAATCCGCGTAGATGATGTTTATCAGGCTATGACAACACTCCTCGAACAGTTCGGTGAGCACTCGCCTCAACCAATTGGCATTTCTGACCAAGCATCGGTGCATCCAGCAGCAACAATCGCCTCGGATGTTTCCATAGAAGCCTTTGCCGTGGTAGAAGCCAATGCCCGCATCGGTGCAGGCAGCCGCATCGGCGCACAAGTATATATTGGCGAAAATGTGGAAATTGGTCACAATACGCTCATTTATAGCGGAGTACGAATATTGAATAATTGTAATATAGGTAATAATTGTATCCTTCACGCCAATGCCGTAATCGGTAGTGATGGCTTCGGATTCGCGCCCCAGCCCGATGGTCGGTACAGAAAAATAACGCACACTGGCAATGTCATCATCGAAAATGATGTAGAAATTGGTGCCAATACCACTATTGACCGCGCCACCATTGGCGCTACCATTATACGGCAAGGCGTAAAACTCGACAACTTGGTGCATGTGGCGCACAATGTAGAAATTGGCGAACATACCGTTATTGCTGCACAGACGGGCATTGCTGGCAGCACACATATTGGCAAAAACTGCCGAATTGGCGGACAGGTTGGTTTTGCCGGGCATGTACAAATTGCGGATGGCTCACAAATTCAGGCACAAAGTGGCATTGCCTCCAATATCAAAGAACCAAACCAAGCTTGGTTTGGCTACCCAGCTATACCTTACAATAATTATATCCGTTCATTTACTATATTTAAAAAACTGCCCGAACTGTACAAGTTATTATTGGATATTGATAAAAGAACCCGAAAATAGCAGCATTTTATTACAAAAATTAAATAAACCCCTCTAAAACATAAAAGCTCCAAAACGACACACACCCCACCCAAACACTATGGTAAGTTCGCGTCTTTACCTGTAAATCAATAGGATACTCACAAAAACATGTATCTTTGCAAAAAATATTAGCCGAAAACAATATATGGTTAAACAACGTACAATCCAAAAAGCAGTTTCTGTAAAAGGCACAGGTTTGCATACCGGACACGCGGCTACGCTTACGTTCCAACCGGCTCCGGCCAATCACGGGTATAAATTTCAGCGCATTGACCTTGAAGGACAACCTATCGTATCGGCTGATGTGAATCGGGTGACAACCACCCAACGCGGCACCACCATCAAAGCGGACAAAGCAGAAGTAAGCACGGTGGAGCATGTATTATCAGCCCTGGCTGGATTGGAAATTGATAATGTCTTAATCGCGATTGACGGCCCCGAAACGCCAATCATGGATGGCAGCGCAGCACCTTTCGTTGAGGCCCTCCGAGCAGCGGGCGTTCTGGAACAGGAAGAAGAGCGCGAATACTTCGAAGTTGAAGCGCCTATTTTGTATCAAGATGAGGCCAGCGGCAGTGAAATTCTGGCCCTACCCGCCGAGCACTTCGAAGCCACTACTTTGATTGATTTTAATTCGCCGGTACTGGGGCAACAATTCGCCGTTCTAAAGCAACTCGTTGATTATGAGCTAGATATAGCGCCTTGCCGAACCTTTGTGTTCCTACACGAACTGGAACGCCTCTTTCGTCAGGGTTTGATCAAGGGTGGCGATCTGGACAATGCGATTGTGGTTGTGGATCGGGTGATGTCGCAAGCCGAATTGGATGAGCTTTCTCAACTGCTCGGCAAACCCAATATCACGATTGATAAAGAAGGCATACTCAACACCCTCGAACTGCGTTTTAAAAATGAACCCGCTCGACATAAACTGCTTGATCTGATTGGCGATATGGCCCTGCTCGGGTGCCCTGTGAAGGGCAAGATAATCGCTTCAAAACCAGGACATAAAGCGAATATAGAATTTACAAAACTGCTCAAAAAGCATTATCAGGAGCAAAAAAAACTCAAAGGCAAACCGCGCTACAATCCTGATGCCGAACCCCTGTTTGATTCGGTAAAAATAGCAGGATGGCTGCCGCATCGCTACCCTTTTCTGTTGATTGACAAAATTATTGAACTATCTGTAAATCAGGTAGTTGGCGTTAAAAATGTCACTTTCAACGAGCAGTTTTTTCAAGGACATTTTCCGAATAACCCAGTGATGCCCGGCGTGTTGCAAATTGAGGCAATGGCTCAAACGGGGGGCATTCTGGCGCTATCCACAGTAGAAGATCCCGGCAACTGGGACACCTACTTTCTAAAAATCGAGAATGCTAAATTCAAAAACAAAGTGGTACCAGGCGATACCCTACTCATCAAAATGGAATTGTTAGCGCCCATTCGGCGCGGTATTTGCCAGATGTACGGCACCATTTATGTAAGCAACAAAATTGTATCGGAAGCTGAATTAACCGCTCAAATTGTCAAGCGCTCATAAAATGAATCATTCCAGCCACGCTCTATCCGTTGTACATCCTGATGCTAAAATCGGGAATAACGTTCATATTGGTCCTTTTTGCTACATTGATCAAAATGTAGAAATCGGCGATGATACCTGGGTCGGTGCGCATGTCACTATCTTTGATGGCGCCCGCATTGGCAAAGGCGTCCGCATCTTCCCTGGCGCGGTTATTGCGGGTATTCCGCAAGACCTTAAATTCAAAGGTGAACCCACCACCGCTACAGTCGGCGACTATACCACCATTCGGGAATACGTCACCATCAATAGGGGTACCGCTTATGCCAATGATACCTACGTAGGCAACCAGTGCCTGCTGATGGCTTATGTGCATGTGGCGCATGATTGTAAAATTGGCAATAACGTGATTCTGGCGAATAATGTAAACTTGGCTGGGCACGTAGAAATTGAAGACTGGGCTATACTCGAAGGGCTGGTTGCGGTGCAGCAGTTCATTCATATCGGCGCACACAGTTTTGTAGCCGGTGGTTCGCTCGTGCGCAAACATGTACCTCCCTACGTCAAAGCGGCCCGCGAACCCCTCTCTTACGCGGGGGTAAACGTCATCGGATTGCAACGGCGCGGCTTTTCTCAAGCACAGATCAATCATATTCAGGATATTTATCGAATCTTGTTTGTCAAAGGCTACAAGGTGTCCCATGCACTGGATGTAATAGAACAAGAGATCGCCCTAAGCCAAGAACGCGACCAAGTCACTGGGTTCATCAAGTCGGCAATCGCCAGCGATGTTGGGGTGATGAAGGGCTTCCGCCAAATCAATGGCAGTAAGGTGAAAAACGAAGAATGAGGGTTGAACTGCATCAGGTAGCCAAACGCTACAAAACGGAATGGGTACTACGCCATGTGCAGCTTTCTCTACAAGCCGGGCACGCCTACGCTATCACGGGGCCCAATGGCTCTGGTAAATCCACTTTGCTAAAAATACTCTCTGGGCATCTGACGCCGACCAAAGGGCAGATCCGTTTCTGGCTTCAAGAACAACCACTGCCAACCGACCAGGTGTACCGCCACCTGAGCTATGCCGCGCCCTACATTGATCTCATCGAAGAATTTACGCTGCTCGAAGCGCTTCATTTTCAACAACATTTCAAACCCTTTTTACATCAACACACCGTTGCTGATATCATCACGCTACTCGGCTTAGAACGCGCGCGCCACAAGCCCATTCGGCATTTCTCATCTGGCATGAAGCAGCGCCTAAAACTTGCCCTCGCCATCTGTGCCGATAGCCGTCTGCTGCTACTCGATGAACCAACCGCCACCCTCGATCGCCAGGGCATCGAATGGTATCAAACGCTGATTGAAACCTTCCGCCACAACCAGCGCCTGATTGTTGTTGCCTCGAATGTGGAAGATGATTTTTTCTTCTGTCAGCAACGTATTCAAATACTGGATTTTAAAAACGGATAGCTAAAATGTTTACGCAATAGTCATGTTCAAAAATAATTTGCGAAATCTCAGATATTTGGTAAATTTTTCATTATCAGCATCTTAAAAATTACAAATCTTTTTCTTTGAACAAATCTAAATCTTTAAATGCTTTTGCAAACGTATGATACCATGTTGTTCAATGCATTCTGGCATCTGATATCATAAATCGCACATAGCCTTAGCTTATTTCCTTAGCGAATGTCGAAAAAAACGCCAGTGACTCCGGGTTGCGCATCGAATCTATATTAGCGGCTTTGGCAATAGGATGCCCCATCAGAATTCTTTTTACGGGTGCTTCCATTTTCTTGCCGCTGATGGTGTAGGGAATATCGGGCACTACTATGATCTCATCCGGCACATGACGTGGCGAGCAGCTTATTTTTAAGATTTTATTAATTTTTTGCTTCAAATATTCATCTAATTGTGCATTTTCATTTAGTAAAATGAATAAAGGCATGTAATGTCGGCCGCCGTCAAGCTCTAAATTTACAATGAGGCTATCCTTCAGTTCAGGCACTTGCAGCAGCGCGTTGTATATCTCGCCGGTGCCGATGCGCACACCCTGCCGATTGAGTGTGGCATCCGAACGCCCATAAATCACTAAGCTACCGCTGGGGGTGATGCGTACCCAATCGCCGTGCCGCCATACGCCAGGATACATATCAAAATAACTGCCCAGGTACTTTTGCCCGTCGGGGTCATTCCAAAAATAAATTGGCATGGAAGGCATGGGTTGTGTAATGACCATTTCGCCAACCTCATCCAGCACAGGTTGCCCAGCTTCATCGTAGGCATACAAAGCACACCCCAACGCACGGCATTGAATTTCGCCCTCATACACAGGTTCGAAGGGGCAGCCACCTACAAAAGCGGTGCATACGTCCGTTCCGCCGCTCATAGAGCATAGCCAGATATCGCTCTTGACATACGCATACACCCACGCAAAAGCATCGGGCGGCAAGGGTGATCCGGTAGAGCCAATAGATCGTAAATGACTGATATTGAAGCGCTTAGACGGCTGAAAACCTTGCTGCATACAGGCAACAATGTACGGAGCGCTGGTGCCGAAGTGCGTGATTTGCGCTGTCTCTGCCAATTGCCACAGCACATTTAAATTCGGGTAGCCAGGGCTGCCATCATACAGCACGGCCGTAGCTCCCACCAGTAAGGAGGCTTGCAGGAAGTTCCACATCATCCAACCAGTGGTCGAAAACCAGAAAAACCGCTCGCCCGCGTGTACATCATTATGAAAAGCTAAATATTTGTAATGTTCTAATAAAACGCCTCCATGACTATGCGTGATAGCTTTGGGTAGCCCCGTGGTGCCAGAAGAATACAACACCCAGATGGGGTGGTCAAAAGGTACGGGTTCAAATTGTAGTGTAGCATCACGGGCAGCCGTAGCGTTTGCCCAAGTAATAGCATGTATTGGAAATGTAATATTTTGTTGCACATGTAAATAAGGTATCATAATTAGTTGTTCCAGACTGGGTAAGCCCGCGCACAAATCCCGCACGGCTTCGGTTCTGTCAAAGGCCTTACCGCCATATTGATAACCATCCACCACTATAAGTACCTTAGGTTCAATCTGTTGGAAGCGATCCAGTACACTGCTAACGCCAAAATCGGGCGAACAACTCGACCATACTGCCCCCACGGCATTCACGGCCAAAAAAGCCACCGTTGCCTCCGGTATATTGGGCAAGTAGGCTACCACCCGATCGCCGGCACGCACCCCAATAGCCTCTAAATGCACACGCAGCGCGGCTACTTGTTCGTACAAAGTTTGCCAGGAAATAGCGGTCAAGGGCTGCCGTTCTGATTGAAATAATAAGGCTGGGCGCGTTGCATCATAGCTGCGAAAGATGTGCTCGGCATAGTTGAGCGTGCTACCTACAAACCATTGTGCATGTGGCATAGCTGCATCCGATAACACCGCCCGATAAGGGGTATGACTCTTGATATTAAAATATTGCCAAATGGATTCCCAGAATGCCGCTGGCGCTGCCACCGACCATTGCCAGACTTCCTCATATGATTTGAAGTGCAATGATTGCGCTGCGTTTAGCCAATGTAGATATTGCTGCAAATTAGAACCCTCCCGAAAAGCTGCCGAAGGGCGCCACAAAACAGGCGGCGTAGTAGGTGTCATATCGTACGATTTGAGTTAAGAGCATGTTTAAATTTCATACTTTGGTCTGCAAATGTTCATCTATGGAAC
>CALMSP010000213.1 GCA_937872405.1 uncultured Saprospiraceae bacterium
CACCCTTCGGCGCGATCAAGGAGCACTTTGGCGAAACCTGCACCTACGGCGAAATTCGCATGGTAGAGCAGTTTTTAAAGCAAAAAAACCAAGCCTGATCCCCTGTTTTATTTATTCGATTCATGCTTTTGAAAAAGGTATATCTTGCTTAACTTTATCCGTTGATTTTTAACAATTTGCAACATTCAACAACTACTCAAATTAACCAATATATCATGTTTTTAAATGAAAAACATTACACCATTGTAAAGCGTATTGTACTTCTGGGACTTTTCGTCAGTGCGCTTACTGGCTGCAAGGATTTCCATGAAGACCTCAAAATATCACTTCAACAGACCCTTTTCGAGCCTTATTTTGAGCATATTCAGCGGGGTGACTTGCGCGTAGCCTATGATACTTTTACATCCAAACGATATAAATCATATAATACTTGGGAGGACTATCAGCAGCATCACCAAAAAGTGCGCCGCGACAAGGGCCCTATTCTCCAATTTAGCCTGAACACCGTGCGCGTGAGCAAGAGTATCTTTGGCGCACCCGATGAAATCCGCGTGGAAGTGGGCTGCCTCTTTGAAGGCAACTACAAAAAACCCTTACTTTTTATATTATCGGAAGACGGGCAAGGCGGCCATCTTATTGATGCTGCTTGGAATCATTCAAAATATGGCATTCCCGACGGGTATGATGGCCCGTGGTGAACCCACTACTGACTACATATGAGAACGGAAATAAATAAAAACAGACAACACGATCATCGAATACACTATCGTGGCAAAGAGGCTTCTCGTTTTGACAATTTGACGGATGCTGTATTTGGTATCGCCATAACGCTGCTAATCTTTAACCTGACCAATCCAAATTCCTTTGAAGACCTCCTTTCTTTCACCAAGACATTACCTGCTTTTTTGATCAGTATTTCATTTATTATAATGATTTGGCGCGAACATTTACAATTCTCCGAAATTTATACCCTAAACGACATTCGATTAATAATTCTTAATACGTTATTCATTGCTTTAATCATTTTTTATGTTTATCCTTTACGCTTTATGACGTTGTTTTTGACAAATTATTTTTTTCAGACGAATATAGAAGTGTATATACTTGGCAGCCAAGTGCCGTACCTAATGATGTACTATGGATTTGCGGCTTTTGCTGTATATTTTATTTTGTATTTATTTTATCGGCGAGCAAATCAGCTCAAACAGGATTTGAAATTATCCAATTTTGAAATATTTTACACACAAGCCCAACAAAAAAGGCTTTTCTTTATGTTTGTTGTTCCTTTAATTTCAATAACGTTTATTTTGATAATTAAGCCTATTTCTTTCGTTTGGGCGTCTGTAATTGGCGGCATCACGTATAATATTTACATTCCTTTAATCATGATATGGAATCATAATTTTCAAAAAAAAGCAAAAACTTATGATGCATAAGTGTAAAAAAATGATCGTTTCCATTATATGCCGAAAAGGACTGCGCTAAATAAACCCGCTTGATTAAAATACGATATGCTTTGCGCTTAGTCTATTGATTTACAGCGGCTTTTGAAGTCTAAAGCCCTTTTTGAAATAGCATTCATCCGAATTATGATATTATTTTACACAGCATCATAACATTATTCAGCAGATGTTGATATTTTAAAGCCAATTTTCTCCAGATCCGTCCAAAAATCGGGGTAAGATTTTTCTACCACCTCGGGTTCTGCAATGGCTATCGGCGCGAACATCGCCAGCGGCGCAAAGGCCATTGCCATGCGGTGATCCTCATAGGTAGCGAACACGGGGGTTTTTGTAATGTTAGGTTTTCCTTCTATTTGATAATATTGCTTGCCTGTTTTTTGTGAAAAGCGCGCCGGTAAAGCTGCCAGCGACACCTGTAATTTAGCCAATTCATTTTTCAAAGCGGCAATTCGGTCAGTTTCTTTAATGCGTAGGGTTTGCAATCCCGTGAAAATAGCCTGTAGCCCCAAGCCCGCGCAAACGACGGCGATGGTTTGGGCCAAATCGGGGCATTCCAGAAAGTCATATTCAAATACAGGTGGTAAGGGCGCCGCGCTTTTCGTCAGCCGAATACCTTGCTGATTGAAGGTAGTTTGGATGCCAAATTTTTTCATCATCTCGGTGAGCACAGCATCCCCTTGAGCACTATTCGGGAATAACCCGTTGAGTTGAAGATCTAATTCATCAGCAAAAGCAGCCATAGCGTAATAATAGGATGCTGCCGACCAATCTGCTTCTACCGTGAAGGCTTTGGGTTGATAGTCCTGTGATGCAATCTGAATTCGGTTATGATTCCAGTAGCTTTTTATGCCAAAATATTGCATCAGTGCCAATGTCATCTCGATATAAGGTCGAGATACAACATCCCCTTCAAGCGTGAGGTCAAGGCCACGCGGCAGCGTTGGCGCTATCATCAGCAAGGCAGATATATACTGGCTACTGGTGCTGGCGGAGATGCGGAGGCGGTGGGTGACTCCGGTAGTACGCGGCGGATTAATACGCAGCGGAGGGTAGCCAGGCTCTTCGAGATACTCGATGTCGGCGCCAAGTTGTTGTAGTGCCTCTACCAGTACGCCAATAGGGCGTTTTTTCATTCGGTCAGTACCTGTAAGTATTTGAGTATCAGCTTGAAATGCGAATCGTGCGGTCAAAAAGCGAAACGTGGTACCCGCTGCGCCCGCATCCCGAACAATAGATTCGCTTTGCAGCAAGTGCTGCAGTAGGCGGGTATCTTTCGCATTGGCTAATCGGTCAATTGAAAATGGCGGAGTACACAATGATTGTATAATAAGGGCGCGATTGCTGATACTTTTGGAACCTGCCAGCGTAACTTCACCAACAATGCGACGGTCGGATTTTGTAATAAAATAAAGCATTTGCAGAAATCTATCGGGATGAATAATGCGCTGCAAATGTAAGATATCCTCTGTGATTTCCGATTAAAAAAAGCGGTGCTTCGGGCTACGTTCTTGGATTAATCTACCAAATCGCGATACTCTTCTGCAAGTTCTGTTAGACTTTTTTCCTGATTGGTTTTCAGGAGTGCTGCGTCAGAGTCTGTTTCTGGCATCATTAACGAAGTATGGTCTGTATGGAAATCCAGCACAACCCCCAAGCTTTGCCAAGCACGCAGCAACTGAAGGAATTCATGCTCTTTAACAGGATTGATTGTTATAATGTATTTCATCATAGCCCTATTGATAGTTAATTGGGTATATAGTTATTTCCAGGCAAACATCACCAGTTGTTTTACATCTTTATGCAAACTCTCGGCTACAGGGCAGGTACGTGCTGTATTTTCCAAAATAGCGCGGTCTTTTTCTGTGTACGATTCGTTGGGCATAGTAATTTTTACCTGCACTTCCGCAATGCGGCGCGGATCAGATGCCATGACTTTCAGCACTTCCGCTTCCGCACCATTCATGTTGATATTCAGCTGATTAGCTTTGATGCCCATAGTAGTGAGCATACAGCTGGCCAAGGCCGTGGCCACCAAATCCGTAGGCGAAAAGGCTGCGCCCTTGCCATGGTTGTCCGTTGGCGCATCCGTAATGACAACTTCGCCCGATTTTACATGTGTCATACGGGTGCGCAAGTCGCCTTCATATACTATGGTTGCAGTCATAGTGTGGTTTTGTTTTTTTCGATAGTTCTTAATGCTTACAAATGGCAGCTGCTTGTTCTATTGTGTGGCATCTTCGCTTGCAGGTACTTCCGCTGTGCGGAGCTTTTCAACTTCCATAGGTACCGGGCCAAGTTCCTGAATTTCTTTATTGCGCATCCGACGGAGTTCTTCATCTGATTTATCGTATGCTTTGATGATTTCCTTCACCAAGCGGTGGCGCACGACATCCTCCGCATCCAGATAGACCGCTTCAATCCCCTCTAAGTGACCGAGCAAACCGATAGCCCGCCGCAGGCCCGATTTCTGTTGCATTGGCAAATCAATTTGCGACAAATCGCCTGTAATAATGCACTTTGCCGAGGGCCCAAGGCGTGTGAGGAACATTTTCAACTGCATGGTAGAGCAGTTCTGCGCCTCATCGAGTATGATAAAAGCATTGTCGAGCGTGCGCCCACGCATGAAGGCTAAGGGTGCAATTTCGATGACGTTGGTTGTCATAAACTGCTGCAACTTTTCCTGCGGAATCATGTCATCGAGCGCATCGTACAATGGTCGCAGATAGGGGTCAATCTTTTCCTTCAGGTCGCCAGGCAAGAAGCCAAGACTTTCGCCTGCCTCAACGGCGGGGCGCGTCAGGATGATCTTTTTTACCCAGCGATTTTTCAAAGCGCGCACTGCCAGCGCTACCGCCGTGTAGGTTTTGCCGGTACCAGCTGGGCCCACCGCAAACACAATATCATTTTTTTCGGACGCCTCAATCAGCTTTTTCTGATTGCGGGTTTTGGCGCGTATCTGTTTTCCGTCTGTGCCAAATACGAGCGTTTTCCCGCTTTCGCCATTGGTGAGGCGGGCTTCAAATGGGTTGCTTCCTTGCAATAAATCCTCCACGACCTGCACAGGCAACTCGCGGTTTTCCCGTAGCAGCCGCACCATAAGTTCAAATTTGGACTTGGCTTTTTGCGTGGATTGTTTTTCACCAATCAATTTCAAGCTACTACCACGCGATGTGATGGTAAGTTCTGGGAATGCCTTGCGTAGCAGATTCAGCTTCACGTTGTTTTCGCCGTATAACTCTACGGGATCAATCCCTTCTACGGTTAGAATGATTTCGCTCAATATACCTCCGTTGTTTTTAATAAAATTGGACTTCCGCGCGTTATGTCACGGCTTTTGCCCGAATATACTATTTTTGCAATCAAAGTTAAAAAAATAATTCAACCAACCTGATGACAATCGTCACATTAACATCCGATTTTGGTGTACACGACTACGATGTTGCTGCAATTAAAGGCGCGATGCTTCATTCAGAACGCAACCTTTTATTCGTGGACATTAGCCACAACATAAAGCATCACGATATAGTTCAGGCGGCTTTTGTTTTTAAAAATGCCTGGCATCATTTTCCGGAAGGTACTATTCACTTACTGAGCGTTAAGAATTTTGATGTAGCCCACAAAGGGTTTTTGTTGATCCGACACGCTGGCCACTACTTCATTGGCCCCGATAATGGCGTTTTTTGGTTAGTTTTTGAGCAAATGCCCACGGAAGTTTATCAATTGCCTTTACCTGCGCCCAGTCGCTTTCCGCTGTGCGCCGTGTATGCGCAGGCGGTAGGGCACATCGCTACGCAAAAACCCTTGCAAGAGTTGGGCCCACTGACCCAAACCATGGTGCAACGCATTGCTTTACAGCCAGTTACAACCGTGTCTCAAATTCGAGGGTCAGTTATTTATATTGACAATTTCGATAATGTAATTATTAATATTGCCCAAGACTTATTTGAAAAAGTAGGTCGGGGGCGCACTTTTGCGCTTTATTTCAAACGACATGATCCTATCCGAAGGCTCAGTACACATTTTTATGATGTTCCGATAGGCGATACCCTCTGCCGGTTCAATTCTGCTGGCTTCCTCCAAATTGCTATTTACATGGGCCGTGCTGCTACTTTGTTGGGCTTGCAAGTAGATGATATAATACAAATTGATTTTCATAACAAAAAGTAAATCAAGATGATACGCAGATTGGTAAAAATGACTTTTCAACCAGATAAAGTAGAAACGTTTCTTGAACTATTTGAGGAAAGTAAACATAAAATTCGGGCAATGCCGGGCTGCCTGCATTTAGAATTGTGGCGCCATGATACTATTTTTTTTACGTACAGTATCTGGGAAGATGAGCGCGCACTCGACCATTATCGCTTCTCGGATGTATTCAAAACCGTTTGGGCTAAAACCAAACCGCTTTTCGCCGAAAAAGCGCAAGCCTGGTCTTTGCAGGTACAGAGCCAAGCGGATTAGTGTTATTCAAAATTGCATCTAAAGCTAAAGGAATATAAACACCAGTTTTTTCATAAAACTCTGAAAATCAACCGTTTTTAAAAATTTAAACATAGGCATTTAGCATAGCAGATGCATTTTATTACAACATATTAATGTTTTAATTACACATTTGCGGGACGTCGCCGCCGAAAGGATCGAATGGATTTCAAGCCTAATTTTCGCACCTGCGCGTAGTAAAATCGCACCATCCACCACAGTAGCTTACCGTAGCGCGGCAAGATGACCAATTCTTTATTAGCGGCTATGCCACGCAGCATGATGTCAATAGCTACATCGGTTTTTACTAATTTGAAAGGAACCAAGGAGCGCATAGACCCCCTACCAAAGTCAACGGTAGTAGCGGATTCGTAAATATTGGACTCGATGAAACCAGGGCACAAGGCCGTAACCTTCACCCCCATATCTTGAGCCTCTATGCGTAAGGAACGCGACAGCCCCACTATCGCAAATTTGACGGTATGATACGGCACCATAATTGGCCCTGGAATTAGCCCAGCTAATGAGGCGGTGTTGACAATGTGGCCGAAGCCTTGCTGGGTCATTGCTTTATAAGCCTCGGTAGTGCCATATACTACACCGTTAAGGTTAACCACAATAATCCGATCCCAGTCGGCTGCCGGAATTTTTTGTACCTCGCCGGCCACCGCAAAACCAGCATTGTTGAACATATAATCCAAGCGCCCGTGACGGGCGATCGTTTCTGCAATCAAACGCCTAACGGATTCATAATCAGACACATCCAAGCCATAGGCTTCGGCATTTATAGCTTCCGCTACAGCTTTTACCCCCGCTTCGTTAATGTCAGATAAAATAAGCACAGCACCCATGCCTGCCAGCGCCTCGGCAAAGCCTTTGCCCAACCCTGACGCAGCGCCCGTAATAATGATAACTTTGTTGCGAAAAGTGGATTCCATAAATGTATTCGTGTTTTTCTTCCTTCAAGTTTAGCTATAATTTTCAAAAGCGCTGCCATTTTTTTTAAATCTCCAGCAAAAATTGTCATGTCCGAAAATAAATTTGCTACATAAATTTTTGATTATTGTAAAATAACCGCTTAGGGAAAATTGCGCGTCACAAAGGGGTCTAAATAATGTAACAACCCACGGAAGCGCATCATCATTCTATCCATTTCTTTTAATTAAAAAAAGCATCATGTTACGTAAATTTTTATTCACTCACATCACAATTAGCTTTATAGCCATAGTTGGTTTTGCACAAAATGTAACAAAAAAGACATTGGAGCATTCTGATTATGATATTTGGAACACTATTGACAATCCGATGATTTCTGCCGACGGTCGCTGGGTTGTGTACGAACTCAATCCGGGCAAAGGAGATGGACGCCTATTGGTGCATGATGCCAATACCGGTAAAGACGGCAGTTTTGAACGAGGCAAAAACGCCCGCATTAGTTCGGATAGCCGCTTTGTTGTCTTTTCGATCAAACCGCCTGAGGATACCATACGCGCACTGCGGCTGCGCAAAGTAAAGCGGGAAGACTTGCCCAAGGATACCCTTGCTATTTTGGATTTGAATGCCGGAAACCTGACCAAGATACCCGATGTACAGTCTTTTCGCTTGCCCGAAAAATGGAGCGGCTGGCTGGCCTATTTGAAGGAACCAGCCCCAGCGGATACTACCGCACAAAATGGCAAAAAAGTCAAAAAGGAAAGCAAGGACAATGGAAGCACGCTGCGTATTCGCAATCTGACCAACGGCCAGGAAACGGCAATCACTTTTGTGAAAAGCTACATTCATGCAGAAGAAGGCGCTCGCTTTGCACTCTTCAGTACAGGCGATGACGCAGACATGCTGCCAGGCGTGTATGTATTTGACGCTACACAAGGCGGCAACTTACAATCGGTTTGGACACAAAAAGGCGATTATCAGCAACTTACATTTGATAAAAAAGGAGAACAATTGGCTTTTGTTGCCGACCTCGACACGACTAAAGTTAGAGTTCGTCCTTTTAGTATATACCTTTGGAAATTGGGGCAAGAAACAGTTCATATGGCGGTGCCAACCAATGCCAACTGGATGCCAAAGGATTGGCGCATTAGCGAACACGCTAACCTACGGTTCTCCGCGGACGCGGGTAAGTTATTTTTTGGCATCGCGCCAATGCCTATTTTACAGGATACCAGCGTCTTGGACGACGAGGTAGCAAAAGTAGAAGTGTGGGCATACGACGAACCCGTACTGCATACCATCCAGAACGTGCGCTTAGAACGCGAACGCAAACGCACCTACGACTGTGTACTGCACCTTGCGCAGGGGCGTGCCGTTCAACTGGCTACAACGGATATCCCAGAAACACAATGGGGCGATGAAGGCAATGCCCCTGTGATGTTGGGATACAACCGACTGCCCTGCAGCTTGTAATCTGCTTGGGAATGGTGGAATAAGCGCGATCTTTACCTCATTGATGTGCAAACCGGAAACGCCCAATTGATTGGTAAAGGCATTGACGGTGCCGCCAGCCTGTCGCCCAGTGCTAAATTTGCCTATTGGTACAGTGCTCCTGACAGTGCTTGGTTCGCTTATTCGATAGCAAGAGGCAGCACGAACCGCCTAACGGACAATCGTGTGGTCCATTTTTACAATGAATACCATGATTCGCCGTCGCACCCCAATGCCTATGGTTTGGCTGGCTGGTTGGCAGAGGATGCAGCGGTAGTACTCTATGATCGGTACGACCTCTGGCGGATGGATCCAACTGGAGCCAGTGCCCCAGTTCGACTGACCAATGGCCGCAAAGATCGGCATGTGCTTCGTTATATCCGAACGGATGATACGCAGCGTTCGCTCGATCCCAAAGGCAACATACTGCTCTCTATCTTCGAAGAGCCAACTAAAAAAGGAGGCTATGCTTGGCTTAACCCGTCGAATAATGCTTTGACGCAGTTGCAATTGGGAGCACACAGCTTTGCCAATCGCCCACTCAAAGCCAAGTCTGCCGAGCGCTGGGTGTTTACGCGAGAAAATTTCCAAGTGTTCCCGGACTTACTGTACAGCCCCGATTTAAAAACCTTCAAACAAATTAGCCGCGCCAATCCGCAGCAGCAGCAGTATGCTTGGGGTAGTATCGAACTGGTAGAATGGACTTCGCTCGACGGGCAGCCCTTACAGGGTTTGTTGGTAAAACCCGCCGGATTTGACCCCAAAAAACAATATCCGATGATTGTTAACTTCTACGAACGCAGTTCGGATGGGTTGTACAGCCATCGCGCGCCCTTCCCACATCGCTCGCAGATCAATTACGCCTATTATGCCAGCCGAGGCTATGTTATCTTTAACCCTGACATTCCTTATCGCATTGGCTACCCTGGTGAAAGTGCTTTCAACGCAGTAATGTCGGGTACAACGGCTATTCTCGATAAGGGCTTTGTTGATCGGGAGCGCGTGGCCTTGCAAGGGCATAGCTGGGGTGGTTATCAGATTGCTTACATTCTTACGCGCACCAATTTGTTTCGATGCGCCGAATCAGGTGCGCCGGTGGTAAATATGCTCTCGGCTTATGGCGGTATTCGTTGGGAAAGCGGGCTGAGCCGCGCTGCGCAGTATGAACGCACGCAGAGCCGTATTGGTGGCTCCATCTGGGACTATCCGTTGCGCTATTTAGAAAACTCGCCGATTTTCACCGCCGATAAAATTCATACACCTGTACTCATTTTACACAATGATAAAGATGGCGCCGTGCCTTGGTATCAGGGTATCGAATTTTTTATTGCAATGCGCCGCTTGGGCCGGCCAGCTTGGCTGCTCAACTACAATGACGAACCGCATTGGCCCGTAAAACGCCCAAACCGCATGGACTTTCAGTTGCGTATGCAGCAGTTTTTTG
>CALMSP010000214.1 GCA_937872405.1 uncultured Saprospiraceae bacterium
TCCATTCAGCAAGCCGACGACACAAAGCGCCAGCACCATCAGGTAAGTTCTCATTTTTTTGTTTTTTGTTTGCTTGTTTTTAAATTTTTAGATGCCAGATATTAGATTTTAGATAATAGACGATAGATATTAGATGCGCTTTCAACCTCTCAACCTTTCTCAACCTTTCTCAACCGACAAATACAAAATAAAAAGAAGCGGCAAGGTGCCACAATGACGAGTATCAATGCTTGGTCAGATGATTATCATCAACAAAACAAGACATCACAAAATAGGTCTATCGCTTAAAAAAAAGCCAGAAAAAATTTAGTAAAAAGCCTGTATTTTTATAAAAAGTGAATGAATAGTCGTTTTTATGTTGTAAAATATTACAGATCATTCTACAAGCGCTCGATAGCGGCTTAGGTCGGGTTGATGCGCACGGGGCCGGTTGCGCTCGTATGCATACACAGCACGACCCAATTTTGCTAAGAATGGCAGCCCAACGGATTCATATTCATAGATGCCATCGTTGTACGTTTCATTGGCATTTACATGAATCGTAGCCGATAACAGGAATTCTACTTGATTGTCAAAATCAACAACATAAGCCACATCGGTCAGGAAGCCATAAGCTACGCCTACTTTATTAAAAATCCGAATATGATCGGGCATCGGGTCTTTAGTGTCGCCAAAAAGGAAAAACTTAACAAATCCATCGGGGTAGTCGGCTTTTGGATAGTGCGGGTAGTGGCTTTCGCGAGGCAATTCTGACATGCAGCGCCACAAAAACCGATAATCCGATTCCTGCAATCGAAACCGCGCACTGGGGGGCGTTGCTTCGGGCAGCACAATGGCTTGTAATATCCGATGCAGGTCGGGGAGCGATATAAAATTTCGCCCTCGAAAATCGAAAGGCGATTTTACAATATTTCCTTCGGTGTTAGCATAGCCTTTACCACGTTGCTGTTGGCGTAAGTTTAATGGAGCATCCCAACGGCTATACACTTCGCCTTGGTGGTAAAGCAACTTATGATCGCCATTAAAGCTCACCGGATTGGTGTAGCGATTTGCCTCTGCATCAAATCCGCTTACCGAAAGCCGATGCACAATGCGCGTACTGCGGTAGCTTTTTTCGTACAAACGCTGATTGAGTTGCGCCTGTCCTAACCACTCATAGAGGCGATTATGTGCATCGTTGTCACTGACAATGAATAATTTACGAATATAATGAGCTATAGATGCGTTGCCATCAGCAGAAGTAGTGTCGTCCATAGCAGGTGTTTGAGGGTAGCGCGCTGCGCCGGTAATCATGGGCATATGTTTGTCCAAACCCACAATGTTCAGATCATTGAGTTTTTCAAGCGCCAGGAATGCAGTTGGCATCTTTACTGTGCTGGCGGGATAGAAATACAAATTCGTATCTACACCATATGTAAAGGTTTGAAAAACAGGCACATTTTGATGATTTCGATCAATTTGGGTATAAATAATTTGCACCTGATAACGCTCCGGCTGTTGCAAAATACTATCAAAATCCGCACGATGTTGCTGTAAAATCTGTTGCAACGGATTGGTCTGAGCCAGGCTTCCGAAAGCAGAAAGACAAAGCATAATCAGTAGGAGGTGGTTTTGTTTCATATTCGGGTGTTCAAAATTTTAAATAAAATGCTGTTAATCAGTAAAATATGCGCATAATAATGGCGTGTAATATACTAAAAACAGCGCGAATGTGGCAAATAAAACAGGGCGTTTTTAACCAGCGTATCTAAGTACAGGACAAAAAAGTGAGTAATTGAAAGAAAAGGTAAATTGTTGTTG
>CALMSP010000215.1 GCA_937872405.1 uncultured Saprospiraceae bacterium
ACTGCACCCCAGGCTGTCCAAATTATCCTTGCTGCCTCTACCCTGATGTACCCTACGATGATGTAGCACCCTGTGGCGGCCGCCCTACCAATCGGCCACTTGCGCCCCGTACGCCTGAAGACCCTAACTGGCCCAACTGCCTCACGGACCTTAACCCGCCGCCTGCGCACAATGGCCTAATAACCAACCAATGCGGCTGCCCAGTATTCGCCGATAGTCGCCGACCTGGCGGATGCATCAAGGTGGAAGATACAGAGCTATCAACTGCGGGCATTATTGCTACATATCGCGGTGTTCGTCGGGTGCGTGTTGTCTTAAAAGACGACTGGTTCACGCAGGATGTGGTAGAAAGTGATGATAACGGCTGCTGGCGACTTAATAAGCGATATGGCGGCAAGGGATGGATGCGCATACATTTTGAAAGCGCACGCGGCCGTTTTCGCGGCCCAGCGGATAATGTGCGCGTTGTCTGGCAGTGGCTATTCACGATTGAAGATCAAGTTGGTACAAAAACAAGCCCGCCCTACAACAACTACTCTGTAAATTATAACATGTACACAGCACAAGGCTCGCAGGCTCATCGCTTCTGGGGAGCAGCTACCGCCAACAACGCCCTGCATGAATTCTACGATCAAGCTATAGCTGATGGTATCCTTACCCCGCCGGCAAGATTGGATATTTACCTTTCTCGTACCCGTCAGAGCGGATTTGCATTGATGCTCAATACCTCCAACACCATTAATGCCCTATTCAGCGGGGCATCCGGCATATCGTTTCTGGGAGATTTTGTAGAATTATCCGTTGGTATCACGATGCCCCTATTTCTTAGCGTAAATGTACCGAATGTTATGATTGGCACAGATTTTCGAAATTCTGATCGCGTGAAAAGATTAGCCTATCACGAACTGGCCCACGCCGCCCATTTCCGGCAACTTGGCAGCACCTACTGGCAAACACTCGTAGAAGCCGAAATCAATGCTTCCGTAACTACCGGAGACCCCTGGGGGAATCGGAATAGCTCAAACGCAGGCATCATTTCTATTTGTGAATCGTGGGCGGAGCATATAGGAAATACATATGCACATCGGATTTATGGGATTGATCATTCAAATGAAATTGCCACCAATACCTACAATATAATATTGGAAAGAACAAGGAATGCAACACAAAATCATGTACCAATCGGCTTGCATCATGATCTGATAGATGATGAGAATATTCTCGATGCATTCGTTTGTGATAGAAGAACAGTTATTTGTGGTACTGTCATAGACAATGTTAGAGACTTTACAATAGCTCAATTATTTAGCGTGTTAACGTCTTAGATTACTACGATACCACAGTACCGAGATAGGCTGATTCAAACGCACCTGAGCAACACGCCAAACACAGTTCGCCAGATCAATGACCTATTCAACAGTTATTAATCCACATAAGATACTTGCCTCTTTAAATTTGCTTAGAGGCAAGTATTTATAAATCTAATTGTTATGAAATACGCTACTTTATGCTTCCTATTTTTGGTGTCAGGTTTGTCGGGCTGTTGGTTATTCGACGATTGTAACACGCCCGGTACCGTAGATTTCTTGATTCCAGCTACGCTTACTCCGGCGCAGGATACTTTCCGCATTGGCGACACCATACACATAGTATCTTCTTTCAGCGATGCCGTATTTGAGACAGAAACAAAGCGTCACTATTTGCTGAAAGATTGGTGTTTTATACCTATCACATCTGTCATTCGAATAGATACCAATCCAGCTTTATCCTATGACGGTCTGTTGGATTTCCGGGTACTGCTCAATCCAGAGCACAACTACGGCTCTGTTCGGTTCTCAGGTATAACTAACTTATTTGGAGAATACAGCTATCATGACCAACGTTATCATTTGGATTTTGCGCTCATCCCACAAAAAGCGGGCTTATATATGTTTTCGCATGGCAGCGGACTAGATTATCGCATTGACAGACAAAATTTTCCTGGTAAATGCCGAGGTACCCTATCTTTTGTACATACGCAACTCAACAACGGTGCCGACAACAACATCCACTTATTAGCACAAAGCCCCGATCCGCGTTTTAAAGAAATGCTGAGTTCTCCAGAGAAGCGTTTTCAAAGGTCTGGCGGGTATTGCTTTGTGGTGGTGGAGTAGGTGCGGGAAGATGGGGTTGATAGGTTGATGGGTTTAATAGGGGAATGGGGGAATGGGGGGGTAGGTTACTAACCATTACCTTTTGTTTTTTCGGTGTTGGGGTGGGCGCTTACCTTTGCTGTTTTCGGGGGCTTTGCGGCGGCGCGGGTGCTCGGTGGAGGCAGCGCTACGCTCGGTTTTGGCTTTGTCTATTTCATCGGTGAGCATCATGTCAATC
>CALMSP010000216.1 GCA_937872405.1 uncultured Saprospiraceae bacterium
CTTTATTCATTTCAATGGTTTTTGATGAAAAAATTGAAACATGCGTCAAAATTAACGGTTTGTTTGAATAAAGCAATTTTTTTACGCTCAAAAATGTAGAAAAATAGCAGTGTTTACAGGTGTTTTCGGTTTTTTGGTCAAAATGTTATATTGTAATACCATTATCAAACGTTTATAAAGAAAAAATTCGCACATGAAAAGACTTGTTTTCCTGTTACTTATGATAATTTTTGCCCTATCCGGCGCTACTTTAAGCTCGTGTAGCCGCAAATCGGGCTGCCCGGTCTATGAAAGTACGAAAGCACCGGTCAACAGGAAGGGTGAACTCTCCACCAGAGGGGGTAATTCGAGCTTATTTCCTAAATCCATGACAAAAAAGATGAAGAAGGGGTAATTGTTCGATGTACGATTTTCGATTTTGCAAAACAAAATATGGCAACAAATTAAAATATGCCATCAACAAGGAGGTAGGAGGCTACTTGCGGCGCGGGTCGAGTGCATCGGTGAGTCCTTCGCCCAACAAATTGAAAATCGTGACCGTAAAGAAGATAGCAAAGCCAGGAAATATGGCTAACCACCAAGCCGAGAACCGCGAGCGCGCAGCATTGAGCATACTCCCCCAGGTCACCTGATCGGGCGCAACGCCAATACCCAAAAAAGATAAAAAGGCTTCGAGCAAGATGGCGCCAGCGATACCAAATGCAATCGTAATCAAAACTGGCGTGAGCGCATTGGGTAGCGCGTGCCGCATGATAATCCGCCAGTGACCAAAGCCCATAGCCTGTGCGGCTTCTACGTAACTCAGGCTACGAATGCGCAGCAACTCGGCGCGCACAAATCGGGCAATACCTGTCCATCGGATCAGCCCGATAATTGCCATTACATATAGGATGGATGGCTTTTTGATGATGGCTACCACCGATAAAATAAGCAGCAGCGCCGGGATAGCATTCATTACTTCTATAAAGCGCATTACCAACAAATCAGCGGGCACGGTCCATTGGCGCCCCAAAACCGGAATACGCCGCAATACCGTAGCTAACACATTGAAAATGAGCAAAATACCTACTAAAACACCCAAGCCGCCCAATACGGCAAGTCCAAATGGGCCTTCCTCAAAAGCATGGCTGCGTGCAATGAATCCATAAAACAAACCTAAAACCAAACCTAAGCCATTCAAAATCAATCGAATACGCGATACGCGCAACCGATCATCACCAAAATAGCCGGCCAAAGCGCCTAACAGCACCCCGATGAACGTAGCGATGAGCATGGCCACCAGACCTACCAACATGGCCACCCGCGTACCCGCTATCATACCTGCCAGCACATCGCGCCCTACCTGATCCGTGCCAAGCCAGTGCCGCCAGCGCCACGACCGGATTTGCTGCTTTTTGAAAGGATGTGCATAGCTCATATTGCGCCGGTCAATCGTGTAATGCGAGTAGGGCACTGGGGCAAACCACACCGATTCGTAAGGCAACGCACTCCAATCGGCGGTAGCCAGTTGCGCGTCCCATTTGGCCCAACCCAATTGCACCGCGTACTGCCGAAGCGCCGGAAAATAGTGCTGCCCTTCTAATTTGCAGTATAGGGGTTTTTCGTTAGCCAGAAAATCCGCGAAAAGCGCCACAAATATCAATACATACAAGGCGCGAAGTGACCACACAGCGATTCGATTTTTGCGAAACTGCTGCCGTACTAAGGCGGTATAGCTTTGGCCCGATGCTTCCTCTGCTGGCGGATTCAAAGGTGGTGGTGCAGATTTTCTAAATAGCATAGTGGCTCTTTTTCTTACAAAGGTAGCCAATTCTACGTTTGAAATTTACCCTATTAGATGCAAAATAATTGTCCACAGTCTGGAAATGATTGCATCAAATTTCAAGGTATTGAGCAATTAACAACAAAAAATCAGATTTTATTTAACTTTTAATTAATTGAAAATCAGATTTTTAAACAGCTTAACCGCATTCACTTTGCATGATGCACTTATTTTAAAACTTCACATTTTAAACATTATCACCAAATCATGTTTTTATGATATAGGCTACAGAAGCAAGACCATGCGCCGCATTTGTCAATTGGCAGCATAAATCTTATATTTGCAAAAAATATCGAATGCTCATGCAGCAAGACATTTGTGAGATACCGCGCTGGCAGCAGTTCAAGCGCCTGTTGAATAACCTTACGCCGCAAGAATTTCGGCATACCTTATCGGATACGCCCAACGCTGTACTGCTGGATGTACGCACCCCCGAAGAGTATGCCATCGGGCATATACCTGGCGCGATCAACTTAGACTACCTCAGCCCTGATTTTTGGGATCGCATGGAACAACTTGACCGCGACCGCTCGTACTTCGTATATTGCCGTACTTCGAGGCGCAGCGTGCGCACCTGTACCTTGATGCGCAACGATGGTTTTCGGCGTATCTATCACTTGGATGGCGGCTGGAATCTCTGGACGGACACATTCCCAAAAGATAGCGCAGCCCTCCAATGAATACCTCCGATCAGTACACCAAATATAGTATGCTCAAAATTGCATTTCACCCAATATATCGCTACCAACTTCCGGAGGGGCATCGCTTCCCGATGATCAAATACGAACTGCTACCCGAACAACTGCTCTACGAAGGCACCGTTTTAGAAGGTAATTTCTTCCAACCCAATGCGCTGGACGAAGCCACCATTTTGCTCACACACACCTCAGAATACTGGAACAAACTGAAAACCCAAACCCTTTCGGCAAAGGAAATACGTGCCATTGGCTTTCCCATGTCGGATACGCTGGTGCAACGCGGGCGGCATATCGCGAATGGTACCATTCAATGTGCACGGTATGCCCAACTGTACGGCATATCGCTTAATATAGCTGGCGGTACACATCATGCCTTCAGCGACCGGGGCGAGGGCTTTTGCCTTTTTAATGATATTGCCATAGCCGCTAATTATTTGCTTCACCATGGCTTGGCGCAAAAAATATTGGTAGTGGATCTTGATGTGCATCAAGGTAACGGTACGGCCGGTATCTTCCAGCAGGAGCCGCGTGTATTCACTTTTAGTATGCATGGCGAGCGCAACTACCCGACACGCAAGGAACGTAGCGACCTCGATATTGGGTTGCCCGATCATACATCAGACGCGCCTTACCTGCGCATTCTGCGCGACACGCTGCCCCTGCTATTAGATTGGGTGGCGCCCGATTTGGTTTTCTATCTTTCCGGCGTGGATGTACTGGCTACGGACAAACTGGGCCGGCTAAGTCTGAGTATAGCTGGCTGCCGCGAGCGCGATCGTATTGTGCTGGAAACTTGTAAAAGGCATAAAGTACCTGTGGCGGTGAGTATGGGGGGTGGCTATTCAGAACGCATTGCGCACATCATCGAAGCACATGCCAATACCTTCCGACTGGCGCAGGAGCTATTTTTTTAAGGGCGTTTAGGGGGTTTAGAAGGGTTGAAGGGGTTAGAGGGGTTAGAGGGGTTAGAGGGGTTAGAAGGGTTTAGGGGGATATTATACCCTTTCCAAAAAAATAAAGACGCATTCATTTTCTTACAATAAACTGATTATCAGCACCACATCAACACATCACTTTTAAAATGGTATTATTCCAAGCCGGGGAAGAAGGCATCTTCAAAATGGGTTATATGATAATCCTCTGCACTGCGATATACAATAGCGATTACATCAAAACGAATGGCTGCTTCGTGCTCGATTTGCTCCATATACACAGAAGCAGCATCCGCCAGCAGGCGTTCTTTGTAGTCAGAAATAAATTCTTCCGGTTGGCCGTAGCGGTCGCTGCTGCGCGTTTTCACTTCTACAAATACAAGCGTATGCTCATGTATGGCTATGATATCCACTTCCGCTTTGCTGAAGCGCCAATTGGTCTCAAGGATGCGATAGCCTTTGCGCTTCAAAAAGGCTTGGGCTAAGGCTTCACCAGCTTGACCGGTTTCGATATGTTTTGCCAAAGCAATCAATTATCCGTTAAAAAAAACTCTCTCCGCCAAAACAAACGAGGCAGAGAGAGACTATCCCAAAAACCGATTCTTACGACCTGTATAGAACAGGTTTCTCATACAAAGAGATTATGATTTGTTAGCAGCGAATTATAACCATTGCGGTTGAATATAAAAAAAGAAACTTTCAGATTGATATAGCCTCCTGCTTACTTGGGGGCCTTTATTTTCGAGCAATTCTGGTACAGCTATTGCCTAGCTTGTCCAATTGCTTATTATAAAATGTAATATTTTGATGAAAAATTTGGGAACGCAGTTTTTGGATTATGCCGGATGCGAGCGCATGATTCCTATCAGGAGGGCACATCGCGCAACGAAGCCATTTTGATTGGGGTTGATGATTCAGTTGTTGTTATCAAATTCAAAAAACGGTAGTGAGGCAGAATGTATGATGATTTTGAAAAATGGACAATGAG
>CALMSP010000217.1 GCA_937872405.1 uncultured Saprospiraceae bacterium
TATAATCAACGAGCCATTGCAAAGCGAGGCGGTGCTCGGCTTCGCGGTCATTATACAATAATTTTTGCCCCAGATGCCAATCGGAAGTGTGCAATATTTTCATAGAGGCAAGATAGGAAAGCTCCATCAATCCTAATACATTATAATGCTACTTTTATGCTTATAGCAACGGTGTAAGCAGCCTTTCATATATTAAAAAACCCTTAGCATACATACGCTAGGCCACCATATCTGCGTTGTAGATGCATTTCGTGGAAATAATTTCCATTTTTATACGAACATACCATATGAGAAACATGTACAAACCCTGGCGGCGCAGCCAAGCCCAGTGCTGCGCAACAATTATTTTATTGGCTATCAACCTATTGGTGAATGCACAATCCATGCAAGTAAAAGGAAAAGTGCTTGCATCTGACAACCGAACCCCGCTTGAAGGTGTCAATATTGTACTCAAAAATACCCGTTCAGGCGCCACCACCGATGGGGCTGGAGAGTACCAAGTGGAGGTGCGCGAGAACTTTTTTTCCACCTACGCCAGTGATACGCTTTTATTCTCTCACGCCGGTTATCGCACGCTGGAAATTCCCATAAATGGACGATTCAGGATTGATGTGCTTTTGGAGCCTTTGGCGGCGCAATTAGTTGAAATCGTAGTAACGGGCACCGCCGCTGGTCGCTCTCCCCGCTTGATGAGTTATGCTGTAGGCAAAATCAATGAAGAGTTACTGCACTCGGCACCGGCGACCGTGCTGGGGCCCAACTTGCAGGGTAAAGTTCCTGGTTTGCGTGTGAATCCTGTGAGCGGACAGCCCGGGCAGAATGCTTTTTTTCAAATACGCTCCGCGAATGCCATTGCGAATGGTCAACAGCCTTTGATCATTGTAGATGGAATTTTTTTAGCGAATGGATCGCTGGCCGATTTAAATCCTGATGATGTTGAAAAAATAGAAATACTCAAAGGGTCGGCAGGTACTTCCTTGTATGGCTCGCAGGCAGCCAACGGTGTGATTCAGATTTTTACCAAACGCGGCAAGCAACTGTCGGTAGGGGAAACGCGCGTCACTTATCGCGGAGAAATAGGCGTATCACAACCCGTAAACCGCTATGATGTAAATACCCTCACCAATCGAGAGATTGTAAAAGCGGAAGGCCCGCAGCCTATATTGGGTAATCCAACCCCTGGGGGCTTCTTCACACAGGCTTTGCCCAATTTGCAGGACTATCAGCAAGATGTTTTATTTCGCAATGGTGCTTTGCAATCGCACAATCTGAACATACAAGGCCGATCTGATCGCACCAATTTTCTGCTTTCGGCCCAACGAATGCAGGATGAAGGCATTTTGCAACGCACCACGGGCTACACACGCCACGCATTTCGCCTAAATACGGATCATCAAGTGAGCAATAAGCTGGAGGTGCAGGCCAATGTTGCGTTTTCTAATTCCCGACAGGATTTGCTCGAAGCAGCCTCTAATGGCCCAAGTAGTTACCTTGCCAATATCCTTTTTCTAACGCCAATATTTGATTTGTTTACAGCAAACAAAGAAGATAATTCAAGCTCCGATTGGGACATTGACAACAGCGGCCCCGGCATTATTAATCCAGTGTATTATCGCAGCAACGTGCGACAGGAGGTGCTACGCAATCGCCTATTGGGTAACTTGACGACCCATTTTTATGCAAATGACTGGCTTACATTGAGTTATACGGCTACGCTTGATCAGTCGGATAATCATTTTGAGCAATTTGTAGAAAAGGGGTACCTCGGAAATATACTTCCTGGGTTATTCGGCACTCAAGTAACTGCAGGGGTACAAAATAGTGGTGGCGGTGGCATTCACAAAAGTAATCGTCAAGGGCGCTATTTTACTTCCCGCGCTGACGCGGCGGTACAGAAAACACTATTAGGTTTTAATACGGTGCTGCGTGGTAGTTTTTTATATGAAGACCTTACGTGGCAATTCAATGATGCAATCGGCGAAAATCTTGCCGTGGCGGGTCTCCGCTCTTTGGACAATGCCCGTAGCAATATTGCTATTGCCTCTGAAGCACAAGAGATTATAGGCTACAGTGGTTTTTTGATCGGAGATGCTGACTATCGGCAAAAGTTTATTTTTAGTGGCTTGGTCCGTCGAGAAGGTACATCTTTATTTGGTGTGGAATCGCGCTGGGCAAACTACTACCGGGCCAGCGGCGCTTGGCGCGTAACAGAAGACCTGAAAATCAAAGGTATCCAGCAACTCAAGCTGCGTGCCTCGGTGGGTACTGCTGGTATTCGACCTACCTTCGAACAGCGCTTTGAGACATTTGAACTTATCAATGGCGTACCAACAAAAAATACCTTAGGTAATGATGCCCTACGCCCGGTGCGTTCCACAGAGCGCGAAATCGGGATCAATATGTCTTTTCTGCGTGTTTTTGATTTGGAATTCAACTATGTACAAATTGTCAGTGAAGACCAGATTTTGTTGGTGCCACTCAGTGGTGCGGCCGGATTCACTGGGCAATGGCGCAACGCCGGAACGATTAGTGCTACCTTGTATGAGGCAGGTTTGAATACCGACTTCAAAAAGTTATTCAAAATCAAATTGCCCGACTTCCGCTGGGATGTTTATACCACTTTCGACCGCAACCGCCAAACCATTACACGCCTTGATGTGCCTGCATATGTCACGGGCCCGGGACTACAGCAGTCCTCGCTTTTTTTGATTGAACAGGGTGCATCTTTTGGTACTATGATTGGAGAAATATTCGCCACCAACCTGAAACAGTTAGAAGGGCAAGAAGGCGTCAATCCTAATGACTACATGATCAACGGGGTGGGCTACGTAGTACGCAAAGACCAATTGGGTACTGACAAGGAGGTTCCTTACAAACTCCGCGATGCAAATGGCAATCCGATAGTACAAACTATAGGTGACATCAACCCGCGTTTCCGTATGGGGTTCGCGCATTTCTTAGGTTATAAAGGTTTTCAAATTTATGCTCTTTTTGACTGGAAAAAAGGTGGCGATGTGTACAATATGACCCGCCACTGGCTCTATCGTGATCTGCGACATGGCGAAGTTAGCCGTTTTTCAGATGTATCTGCTAATTTTTATGGCAGCAACGGCTTATATAATGTGCTTGTGCCCAATAATCATTTCGTAGAAGATGGGTCGTTTTTTATGTTGCGTGAAGCATCTGTATCGTATAATTTTCGAGGGTTTAGCACCAACTATTTTATCCGTAATTTACAATTGCAACTTACAGGGCGCAACCTATTCACTAAAACGCGCTATTCCGGCTTCCATCCAGATGTAAGTGCTGCCCCACGCGACGAAAATACACTGACAAATCGTTTTCAGAATGCACTTGGCAGCGACACCCGTACACCTAACGGCGACCCTACCCTATTTGCCGTTGACGCTTTTAATTATCCATTAGCTCGAACGATAACTTTCAGCATACAAGCCACTTTCTAATTGAAAATCAAACAGAAACAACTATGAAAATTAAATTATACGGTTACGTTTTACTATTGTTATTTAGTGCCGCTTGTAAAGATTTAGATACCATTAATCCGAATAATCCTGACCGTAAAACGGTGCTACGCTCCAGTGCCGACCTTGCGCCTGTGCTACGAGGGGCTTATCTGGCATGGTGGCAAGGTGTACACAATGATCATCCGGTTATTGCACTATCCATAGGCGCAGATGCCTACAGCATGTCATGGGGTAATTTTGGCGCCCAACGCTTCGGCGAAGAGCCACGCAGTGCCTACAACAATCGCTCCAATGAAGACCCCGATTACAAGCAGGTGGCGGAAGCGCCTTGGTTTGGTTGCTTATCAGCAGTTTCCAGCGCGAATGATGTGTTGGCGGCACTCCAACGCGGCGTTTCATTAGATCAGGGCGGCCCGCAAGACCAATCCATGAAAGCAGCCGCACATATGCTGCGCGGGTTGAGTTGGGGGTACTTAGGATTATTGTTCGACCAGGCGCTTATTGCTAAAGAAGAAACTGATGTGGAGCGAGAAATTCCATTTTCTACCTATCAAGAAATGATCATCGTAGCCGAATCAGAACTGGATACAGCGATTAAGTTAGCGCAACTGGCTGGGGGAGATTTTGTACACAACTATTTTAATGGCGTCACGCTTGGCGCAAATGGTTTTATCCGACTTTGTCATGCTTATGCCGCGCGTTTTTTGGCACAAGCGGCACGCACAGCCGAGGAAAACGATAGCGCTCCCTGGCAACGGATATTGGCACATACAGAACAAGGTATCCAAGAAAACTTCGCACCATTAGCCGATGGCAGGTTTTGGAGCAGCTACCATAAGTACGTTTTTGCGGAAACTGGGCAGGGGCCTTTCTGGGCGCGCGTGGACCAGCGGCTTATTGCTGCGCTTGATCCATCTCAACCAAGCCGTTATCCAGCGGTTTTTGCGCAAGGAGAAACGCCATTAGCCAACCCACGTGCTACATCTGCCGATGCTCGTTTAGCCTCAGATTTTGTATTTTTGCCTATGAATAATTTCCCTATAGAGCGCGGCGAATGGCATTTTTCACATTATAAACATAATCGCAACAAAACGGATCCTTCATTTGCGGGTGATGGCTCTTCCAATGGCCCTATGCCTACTTTTCGGGTGGCTGATAATGAACTTTTGCGGGCAGAGGCCTTACTGCGATTGCGCCGAAAAGCCGAAGCTGTAGCGATTATCAACGCTGGCACGCGGCTAAGTCGGGGTAATCTGTTGCCATTAAGTGCCAGCGCACCCGACGCAACTGTGCTGCGGGCTATTTGGTACGAACGTGCTATTGAGTTACTAAGCACGGCGCCAATGGGGCTTTGGTTGGACCGCCGGCGGGCGGGCCCGCGATTAGATTATCGCCAATTGGACGATTTGGGAGGCCTACAAATTGGAACACCAGCACAACTACCCGTGCCTGCCGATGAAATGCGTATTCGGATGCAAGAACCTTACAATTTTGGGGGCCCCAAAGACCCGAATGGTATTGTTAGAACATTCTGACTCAGCTTAAACCATTGATCAAAAAATACATACGTATGAGGTTTTTTACACTTTTTATGTTGTGCTTTCTTCTGAGCATTGGATGGCTCACGCGTAGCTACGGGCAGCAAGGGGCCATAGCTACGTCAATTGATAGCGTGCAGTCGCTGCTTCGGCGCTTAGCCAAAGTGCATCCGCAACTTGTTGGGTTTATTCCAGAAACGGATCGTTTATATTTGATCACGCCTCGCCAAGATGCTCTGCCACCAGAATGGGTGCCCCGCCTCCAGGATGCTTTTTATTATGATGTTCATCAACTATGTCGCTTTTATGGGTATAAATACTTAGCAGATTGGCGGGTATTATTAGCAAAAGCCTCTCGCGAAACTTTCTGGGGCGCCTCGTATCTCTGCAATCGGGCGTATAATTATTTTGGCATCCGCCAATTGAATAAACCTTGGGCCTGTGCTTCGTTTTTTTATTGCGAGACGGTAACACGCAACGACCCCGAGCCGGCGGAATTCATCATATTTGATAGTTTTGAAACTTCTCTTTGGATGTTTATTCATACCATCTATAGTCATCATTTTTTGCAACGCTTTCCGGATATGGGCGCGCGCGTGGTCGCAGCCATTCAAGCTGAACGCTACATGAGCATACATTATTGGGAGTTAGCGGATTATGGTATTGATTTTCCACGCCAATTATTACACGAAGGTTACACCGATGAAGAAATTATTTACACATGGAGTGAGCACCCAATCAATAATCTTTGTTTGAATTGTTCTCGGCAAACAGATCGGGAGTGGATAACGAAAGTCGTGCTTGCGGAGAAGCGGGCGCGCATTTGAATGGAAATCAAAAAAAGTCTTTCTTCAGGCAATAAGCGAAGAAAGACCATTATAGTAAGTGTCGAAATCGTTTTTGTTGCTATATAGCACCTATGGCATTTGCTACAGCCACAATGCTCTATTCTCCTCAACAAGTTAAGGCATTTCCCGTATATTGCCAAGAAAATCAGCATTTTTTGCATTAAAAGATACTGCTACAAAGGAATATTGCCGTGCTTTTTACGCGGCAAGTGCGCCACTTTGTTTTCTAGCATAGCAAAGGCTTTAATGAGCTTGCGTCGGGTATCTGCCGGCTGGATTACTTCATCAATAAAGCCTCGGCTGGCGGCCCGATATGGGTTGGCAAATTTTTCTTTATAATCCTTTTCCTTTTCTACCAACATAGCATTGGGATCAGCAGCGGCCTGTATTTCCTTGCGGAAAATGATCTCAGAGGCGCCTTTTGCGCCCATCACTGCGATCTCAGCGGAGGGCCAGGCGAAGTTCAAATCCGCACCAATATGCTTAGAGTTCATGACATCATAGGCGCCGCCATATGCTTTGCGGGTAATGACCGTAACGCGCGGTACGGTTGCTTCGCTGAAAGCGTACAATAGCTTAGAACCATTCGTAATAATAGCATTCCATTCTTGATCGGTACCAGGTAAGAAGCCGGGTACGTCCACCAGTACTAAGAGCGGGATATTAAAGCTATCACAAAAACGCACAAAACGAGCCCCTTTTACAGAGCTATTCACATCGAGTACGCCAGCCAAGCTCATTGGTTGGTTGCCAACAACACCAATGCTGCGCCCTGCGATACGCGCGAAGCCAATCACAATATTTTCGGCATAATCTTTCTGAATTTCGTAGAAAGAATTCGTATCCACGATGCCCGCGATCACCTCGCGCATATCATAAGGTTGCTGCGGGTCGTCAGGAATGATGGTTAACAGTTCATCGCGGGTTTCTTCGCCGATTTCATAAGGCAAGCGGTCGGGGCCTTCTTCGCAGTTCTGCGGCAGATAGCTCAGCAGTTTTTTTACTTGCTCGATACAATCTAAATCATTCGCTGCAACCAGATGCGTTACACCTGATTTGGTGGCATGCGTCATAGCGCCGCCCAGTTCTTCAGAAGTAACTTCTTCATTTGTAACGGTTTTGACCACATTGGGGCCAGTCACAAACATGTAAGAAGTATTCTCTACCATGATGATAAAGTCAGTCATTGCTGGTGAATACACTGCACCGCCGGCACAAGGGCCCATAATAGCGGATATTTGCGGCACTACGCCGGAAGCCATTACATTTCGATAGAAAATATCCGCGTAGCCGCCCAGCGAGCTTACACCCTCTTGAATACGAGCACCGCCAGAATCATTCAGCCCAATAACGGGAGCACCATTTTTCATAGCCATATCCATGATGCGGCATATTTTTTCGGCATGGGTTTCCGAAAGCGCACCACCAAATACCGTAAAATCCTGCGCAAAAACATATACCAATCGCCCATTGATAGTGCCATATCCGGTTACAACACCATCACCAAGGACAAGCTGTTTGTCCATATCAAAATCGGTACTGCGGTGTGTTACCAGGATCCCGATTTCCTCAAAAGAACCTGGATCGAGTAAGAAATGAATGCGTTCACGGGCAGTGAGTTTGCCCTTTTGGTGCTGTGCCTCAATGCGTTTTTGACCGCCACCGAGTTGTGCTTCTGCAATTTTTTCGTTAAGTAGTTGGAGTTTTCCGTTCATTGTTATGAAGTTATTAGTTTTGTAGCTTTATCCATTAGCTATCTTCTTTACCACAAAGCCCTTGCCAATGGCATAGCGGGAGTTGCGAAACAACAAGTGGTCGAAGCTAATAATAATATCGGTAATGACAACCAGCCAAGGAGCTTTGTTCGTAGGGCGGACTGCTGTTTTTTTACTTTTTTGCGCGGATATATTACCTGCATTTGCTTTAAATAGCTTTTGAATCCAACCTGTCCAATACATCTCCAGCCAGCCAATTAGATAGCCGCTTAAATTCTGTTCTCGCAATATACTTAGATTTTGAGCCTTTAGCCATTGACGAAAATCAGTCGGCGCGATGAGATAATCATGCCCAAATGCATAAGCGCCTTGTGCTATACGTTTTTCGCCTTGGTTCAGCCGATTAACAGGGTCATACGTAAAAGGAAAATCTTTAGATGGAAAAGTGATCACAGCAATACCGTCGGGTACCAATACGCGGGCAATTTCTTGTATCATGCGTTCGGGGTGCCCCACATGCTCAATAACTTCTACGGAGACCAATAGCTGAAACGTATTGTCGGCAAAACTAAGTTGTAATGCATTTTCAACTTGATAATCCAAGTTTTTGACAGATGTATTGAGCGCTTTGGCGTAAGCGACATCATCTGCATTAATATCACAGGCTATCAGGTGTTGGCAATGAGCAGCAATCATAGCATCATAGTCGCCCTCACCAGAACCGAGGCTTAGCCCGTGATTAAAAGTCCCAAAATCTTGTAATGCTTGCCGAACAAAATGGTAACGATTGCGATAAGTCGGAAAAAGTAATTTGTAGTTCATTCTTTCGTCGTTCTGAGCCTTATCTTACAACTTCGCCGCCACTTCTCGATAGCGCGCGGCGTTTTGTGGGTCGCCCTGTTGTTCTAAGG
>CALMSP010000218.1 GCA_937872405.1 uncultured Saprospiraceae bacterium
CTGTCATATTGTACCCTCATCCCAATCATCAAATATTGCGGAAGATGCTAAAAAGTTATATGATTTTTGTGACGAAGTGACGAAAAAATATCAATTAGAATAGAATAACTGCACACGACAGCGGTTCTGAGCAATGGCGGGTTTCGTGGTAATTTGTAACTTTACACCACTAATCAGCTTTTGTAGTGGCTTGACCGTTTTGTGTTTCTAAATTCTTCGCTACGCCAAGCAGCAAACCGTTATCGGTAACCCTAACAAACTGGCCGTAAAAATAAAAACAATGACAATAGATAAAATTGCAATCATTACAGGTGTAAGCCGAGAAATGGGACTTGGCTACGAAACAGCAAGACAACTAAAAGAACTTGGCTTTAAGGTTTTCATCACCGCAAGAAACCTTGACAAAGCTTCTGAACTTGCAAAGAATATTGGCGTTTCAGCAAAACAATTGGACATTACCAACGACCAATCAGTTAACCAACTCGCCAAGGACATTGAAGCAGCGTTTGGGAAATTGGACGTTTTAATAAATAATGCAGGTGCTTACTTTGACCAGGGCGGGCAGGTATTGGCAGCAGAAATGCAGTTTATCAAAGACGCTTTGGACACCAATCTTTTAGGAGCTTGGCGAATGATAAAAGCATTTAAAGCACTATTACAAAAATCTGAAAATGGAAGAATAGTAAATGTTTCAAGTGGTGCAGGTTCATTTACAGACCCCTTTTTCGGCTTGGAAAACCATCAAGGAAATGTTCCAGTTTACGCCATTACCAAACTTGCATTAAATGGCTTAACAGTGAAATTGTCAAAAGAACTGAAAGACTCTAAGATAAAGGTCAATTCGGTTTGCCCAGGCTTTGTTGCCACCTATCCCGGAACGGAAAAATGGGGAGCAAGGCCAGTGAGCGAAGGAGCAAAAGGAATTGTTTGGGCAGCAACCTTGCCTGATGGTGCACCGACAGGCAAATTTTTTAGGGACGGAGAACTTTTGAATTGGTAATGGAAATGTATAATGGCATAAAGACTTTTCACGCCAAAACAAGAAAAGAATGGCGAAAATGGTTGGAAAAAAATCACCAATCAGAAAAATCTGTTTGGCTTATCATTTACAAAAAAGAGAGTGAAACCCCAAGCGTTTTCTATCCAGAAGCAGTGGACGAAGCACTTTGTTTTGGATGGATTGATAGCAAACCCAACAAACGTGACGAGCATAGTTACTACCAATTTTTTGCTAAAAGAAATCCTAAAAGCAATTGGAGTAAGGTGAATAAAGAAAAGGTTATAAAACTCATAGAGCAAGAATTGATGCGCCCCGCAGGTTTTGAGATGATAGAAATTGCCAAACAAAATGGTGCTTGGACTGCACTGGACGAAGTTGAAAACATCACTATTCCAGAAGATTTGCAGAAACTATTTTTAAAAAATCAGATGGCATTTGAAAATTGGGAGAATTTTCCACGTTCTTCGAAGAGAGGAATTTTGGAATGGATTTTAAACGCCAAAAAACCTGATACACGACAAAAACGAATAAAAGAAACGGTAGCACTCGCAGAGAAAAATATTAAAGCAAACCACTACCGACAATGACAACGCCCAATAGACGTTCCCCTCTACAGCGAGTGAATGCTTCTACAACTCCTGTACGCTCAAAAATCGGCTACGGTAGCAAGCATTACTACTGTTAAATGCATAATTTTAAGCCTATGAAAAAGCGGCTGTATTAAGAAATGTATGATGAAGGAATTTTTATAATTTGTCGCTACAAGCTAAAGTTTGAATGCATTGATATTTTTTCATACAACAATTGTTCGATTTTTGTCATCATACATTTTAGAACACAGCCGCTTTTTTTTACGTTGCTGCCCTACAAATAATGAGTTGCTTACAATTATCATAATGTTCAAAAAAAAATTAAAACCAGCAGAAACGCGAGCCATTAGCGTGCTCAGCATCCTTTATCTGGTGGGCATTATAGGTATTGCCCTGCCGATACACCCAGATTTTATAAGGCTCACACCGCTAAATTTACTCGTATCATTAGGAGTAGTGCTCGCATTTCATCGCAACTGGAACAACACTTTCTATATATTCCTGGTAATCAGCTATTTAACTGGTTTTTGTGCGGAGCTTTTTGGGGTGCAAACCGGGTTGCTTTTCGGCGATTACACTTATGGAAGTACCTTGGGCTTCAAGCTCTGGGGCACACCACTGATGATTGGCATCAATTGGGTGATGCTGGCCTATGCCACGGGCGTGCTGTCCAATACCTTACTACCCCAGCAACACTGGCTACTGCGGGCAGCTGTGGCGGCAGGCTTCATGGTCGCTCTGGATGTCTTAATCGAGCCAGTAGCGATGCGTTATGATTTTTGGTCGTGGAAACATGATATGGTCCCAATACAAAATTATATAGGTTGGTTTTTTGTAGCCTTACCTTTGCTTTGTATTTTTACGATGACCCAACCCGCTGCACGCAACAAAGTAGCGATTGCATTGTTTATCTTGCAAGTTATTTTCTTTTTGGCACTTAACTTATTGTAAAACAATTATTTACTCAGCATGATGATTCTATTATATATTTTTATCACTTTATTGACAATTGGCATCATGGAATTTGTAGCATGGTCGGCGCACAAATATCTCATGCATGGCTGGCTATGGATATGGCACGAGGATCATCACAAACCACATCATGAAAAGCATGGTTTTTTTGAAAAAAATGACTTGTTTTTCTTAGTCTTTGCCATTCCAAGTGCCATTTCTTACATTGTGGGCTTAGCAACGCCACATTTTTGGCTGCTTTTTGTCGGTATTGGTATTTCTATTTACGGACTTATTTACTTTCTTATACATGATGTGTACATTCATCAGCGTTTCAAATGGTTCCGACAATTGGATACCAAATACTCGCGCGCCATTCTGCGTGCGCACGGGGCGCATCATGCCAAACACACCAAGGAAGGCTGCGAATCTTTCGGGCTATTGATTGTGAATGCTAAGTATTTTAAAAAACGAAGTGCTTGGAAGAAAGCCGAAGCCTAATCATTTTTCAATTGAAGGCAATGTATCCAACCCGCCACAACACCCTGTTTTTCAATACTTTATGAAATCGGAAGGCGCAAACGGTATGATAGCTTCCTAATAGTGCTATTAGCAAAAAATATTGAAAAGTTGCAAATTGAATTGTAACTTTACATTCGGTTGGTTGTGTTATTCACTAACTTAAAAATCCGGCAGCACATTGGAAAGCAAATTATTAGACCGGCTCGGACAGACTTTCCGCGTAGAAATGCCTGTGGCAGATACTTTGGATAGCTACCTCAACGCGATACTCCCGAAAGTGCGCCCTTGGAGTGAAGACCTGCGTGAGGTAAATTTCTTTTTAAATAAACCTTGGATAGAAATTAAAGACGACGATGCATTTCATGATATTGTTATTCACATTTTTGATCCTGAAAATCGGTATTACCTCTCTGAAAATGGAACGGTTTCTGGCGGGCGCTGGAAAATATTACCTGGCAACAAGTTGTTAATTCTGTACGAAGATGATGATGATACGCCAGAATATAAAGGCGAACTGTTTGATCTCGCTTTTTTAGACGGCGATTTTTTTATCCTGCGCAAGAGCGGTGCCAGTACGTTTCGCTTTTGGATGGTTGAGGGCAAAGGACGTAGCTACAAAGACCGATGGCGAGATGCGGTAGAATTGCTTTTCAAAAAATCGCAAAGCAATATTAGTTTTTATATCCTGATCGCAGCTGTTGTAATTATGGCGTTAATGATTTTTATTGTTTTACGTTAGAAAAATTCCAGAAATATGATTGAAACATCACAATTCTGGGAATTTTATGCTGCATTTATTTACTAATCATTACACTGTAACACCCTTCAGGGCTTTAGCCATGGTAGCGCCAATGGTGGCAGGTGATTGTACGACGTGAATGCCGCACTCGGTCATGATTTTCATTTTGGCTTCTGCTGTGTCGGCAGCGCCGCCGATAATGGCACCGGCGTGACCCATTTTACGACCTTTTGGCGCCGTTTGTCCTGCAATAAAGCCCACTACTGGCTTCGTACCGTTTTCTTTAATCCAGTAAGCAGCTTCTGCTTCCATGCCGCCGCCGATTTCGCCAATCATAATAATACCCTCCGTCTCCGGGTCATTCATCAAAAGCTCAACCGCTTCTTTGGTGGTAGTGCCCACAATCGGGTCGCCGCCAATACCAATGCAGGTGGACTGTCCCAGCCCTGCTTTAGTCACTTGATCTACCGCTTCATACGTAAGCGTGCCCGAGCGCGATACGATGCCAACGGTACCTTTCGTGTGAATAAAACCAGGCATGATGCCGCATTTAGCTTCGCCAGGAGTGATCACGCCGGGGCAGTTTGGCCCAATCAGCCGAGTGTCAAAATGGCTAATATACGCTTTCACTTTTGCCATATCCTGCACCGGAATGCCTTCTGTGATACAAATAATGACCTTGATACCAGCTTCTGCTGCTTCCATAATGGCATCGGCAGCGAAGGGTGGCGGCACAAAAATAACCGATGTATCCGCGCCAGCCATGCGAACCGCTTGTGCTACGGTATCGAATACCGGGCGTTCTAAGTGCTTGGAGCCGCCTTTGCCAGGTGTCACGCCACCTACTACATTGGTGCCGTATTCAATCATTTGGGTTGCATGGAAAGTTCCTTCTTTACCGGTGAATCCCTGTACGATGATGCGAGAGTGCTTGTTTACAAGTACGGACATTGCAGTTAACAGTTTTGCTGAAGGCAAGCCTTCGATATAAGATTTTGAAATGAATTTGTTCAAAATGATTAAAAACTCAAGAATAAACTAAATAAATCAGCCGGATGCTGCACTTTTGGCTTTAAGAGCATGTTTAAATTTCATACTTTGGTCTGCAAATGTTCATCTATGGAACC
>CALMSP010000219.1 GCA_937872405.1 uncultured Saprospiraceae bacterium
TTTGCTAAAAAGATTTTTGTTGTATTTTTGCCACGCTTTTGAACAAAGACCTTCCAGTAAGCATTTAAGAGCAGTAAAGACCCATGGTGTAACGGTAGCACTACAGATTTTGGTTCTGTCTGCCAAGGTTCGAATCCTTGTGGGTCTACCACCTAAAAGTGCAAAGGCATTGTAAATCAGTCGTTTACAATGCCTTTTTTCTTGCCTTTTGAATTACCGCTTGGATGCGTTTTAATTTAGTGACAATCCTATTTTCACGGGTGGCTATTCGCAATACAAATAATGAGGCATCGTCATTTCTTATTGCTCTGTAAAAAAAACTGAAAGCCCACGCTTAAATCAATAAACTTCAGGCTATTGCTTTCTTCCAACTGCCGAATATTGTATTGGAGGAGCGTTTCAAGCGCCACGCGAGGTGTTACGAACCAATCTACGCCCAGTCCACTGTTGAAATTTAACCCAAAAAATGCCGGATCAGAAGTGCTTTTGGCAAACTGGAAGCGCGTGCCCAGACCCGCTCCTACGAATGGCTGCACGACAGATTCCTTACTGCCTATGTAGGCGCGTGCAAATGGCTCTGGGGTGATGATCGCATTTTGGTTGGCAAATGCCAGTTGCAGGTTAGCGCCGAGCACCAATCGGTCGAACAGGAAGTAGCCAATGCTTGGACTTAGCGACCCAAAGCCATCGTTGGACTTACCCAAATTCGTTATGCCGCCAAAGCCATTTAATCCAATCAGCCAAGCGCCTTTGCCGATTATCGGTAGCCCATCATTTTCTTGGCGCACGCTTTCTGATAGGAAAAATTCAACGCCAAGTTGATAGTTGAAGTTTTGGATCTGACCACCAATAACGCCGAACGCGCCTCGATACTGCAACTTACCTTCCAGCGCAATACTCGGATGCACGAAATAACCGACACCTACCCCAGCAAAAGGTAAAAAACCCACTTTGGTTTCGGTAGTATTCGCAAATGGGTTAGAAAAAGTAACACGCTCCGATTGGATACCAGTGCCAGCTTCCAAAAAATACTGCCAGGGCTGATTGGGGCGAGGAAAATAGTACCTCGCAAAGGGCGATATGCCAACAACCGTATAGGAAGAACGAGATGGAAACACTGGATCATCAAAGCGATAGAAAGAGCGAAAGACGTCAACACCACTCCCCAAAAGTACTTTACTTGTAATGAAACGACCTCCTATGAAACTTGTACGGACGTAATAATTGTCAGCCGGGTTGCTCAGGTTAGAGCTAAAATTTGCGGCAGTATTCAGTAGCCAGGTGCCCTGTGAAGGCTGCGCGAAGCTGGCAACACTACAGATAAATAGTCCTGTTGCTAAGGTTAAATCTCTGATTTTCATTGGATTATAATTTGTTGATTTGTGAAAATTATTCCCATCGTCAAGCTAATAAGGAATAAGGTATAATGCCAATTTAGTAACGCAAGATGAAGCGTTATCAGATTGCGGGGGCTAAAATTAATTCACAACTGGCTTTTATTCATAAAAAGAATGATTTTCTATAATCTTGATTTGACAATAAGCCGGAGGTGTTGTAACTTTACCTCGCTTAATGGTTAAGCAGAATCACATCTTCCCAATTCGAGAAAAAAATCCGGTCTTTACCCTCCCCCCCGTCAAGGCATGGATTGCTTGACATGTTATTTTTTTTTCAATCAAAATCCCGAATATGAAAAAGCAATTGTACTGTCTTTTTCCAGTTTTGGTATTGGCCATGACACTGCGCGCCGCTACCGACACGGAAGATTATGCTGCCTGCTGCAAACCGCCGGCGTCCGTCACTTTCAACTGCAATCAACTGCCTTATGGCTTTGATCCTTACAACATTCATCAGTTGCAATCGTTGTTTGGCAGAGCCGAGAATAAGTGCTATCATGGCGCTTGGACAGAGCTACCACCCATTGTGCAACTCAGCAACTGCAAAACGGGCAAGATTATTCGTCGTTTTCAAGTGACAGCCCATTATACGGATGAGGTCTGCGAGCAAGTGGTGACCATCGTAGGGGTACACAACTATGCCATTCGCTTTCCGGCGGATGTGGAAACTTCCTGCGGCGTAGTGCCTCCCATAGAGCAGTTGCAGCGAGAGCAATCTTCTTGCGATTTGCTGGCAATAAGTGTTACCGAACAGAATTTTATTGCGTCAGGCAGCCAATGTGGCAAAATTTTTCGTACCTATCGTGTGATCAACTGGTGTGAGTACGACGGCTATTCTCCGCCGGTGGTTATTAGTCGTGACGAAGACTGCGATGGCAAACCTGGCGATGAAGCAGTATGGGTTATCCGTCGCCCCAATGGTAGTACCGCTTTTATTGACCGCGATAACAATGAAACCAATCACAACCCGCAGGCGGGCGAGCGTATCACTTGCCACCCCTCCAACCCACGAGGTTACTGGCGTACCGTGCATTCTACCGGTTTGTGGGAATACACGCAACACATTAAAGTAAATGACTATGTGCCACCAAGTATTAGCATTGCCCAACCGCAACCTATTTGCAGCTATAGCAATACTTGCGACGCATTGGTGGACATTCCATTTAGCGTAAGCGATGACTGCACCCCGCATGATATTAAAATCAAAGTATTTATTGATGGTGTAAAAATTGCAGAGTACCCCAAAGGCGGTGATTATAGTGCCAAAGGGCGTTACGCTATTGGTAACCACAAATTGGAAATACATGCTATTGATGGCTGTGGCAATCCGAATGTGAAGAGCATTCACTTTACAATTGTAGATTGCAAGGCGCCTGCACCGATTTGTATCAATGGGATTACCGCTACACTCATGCCGCTACCGCCTAACACCGATATTGATGGCGATGGCGAAGCGGACCCTGCAGCTATGGAAATCTGGGCTTCTGATCTGTTGATTAGTCAAACCACGGATTGCTCCGGTATCAGCGGTTTTTCTATCAATCGGGTAGGGGCGCGGCCCAATCGAAACAAGACCAATCTGATTCTAACCTGTAAAGACTTGGGGCGGCTGCATGTAGAAATTTATGCATGGGACAATGCTAACAATCCTTATGCGGTGCAACCCAACGGTAGCGTGGGCGGCCCGAATTACAGCCATTGCAAAACATATATTTTGGTGCAAGCACGCGACAATCTTTGCCCACCGCTGCCGCCGCTCATGGCCAATGTTGCCGGTCGAGTTTTTACGGAAGATAGTATTGGGTTGCAAGGTGTTCAGATTCGGTTGATTGGAATAGACAGCTCTATGCGTTATTCGCAAATCGAAGGCACTTATCGCTTTGATGACGTGCCCATGGTCACGACTTATAACATTGTACCCTCCTTGGACAGTAACGCTTTAGAGGGTTTGTCCATAGGTGATTTGATCGTGTTGCAACGGCACATTTTAGGGCTGGATACGATCACATCGTCCTACCGATTAATCGCTGCGGATATCAATCGGGATGGGGAAATCAGCAATGCGGATGTCATTGAACTACGACAAATGCTGCTGGGGCTGCACGAGCGCTTCCCCAACAATACCAACTGGCGCTTCATTGATGCGGCTTTTGTGTTTCCCAATCCGCGCAATCCTTGGCAGACGCCTTTCCCCGAATTTGTGCGCCTCACCAATATGGAACGGGCCGCTCATGTAGGCAATTTTGTGGCGGTAAAAATCGGCGATGTGAACAACAGTTTAATGAATGATCGCCATCGGGCAGAGGTGCGCAGCGGTGATATTGTAACGATTACCATACCCGACCGTGAATTGCACGCCGGCGAACAAGTGGAAATACCTATCCGACTCTATCCGGAAATGCTACAAGGCCTGCAAATGGCGCTGTTCGTAGCGCCGGATGCCGCACGGATTATACAGGCGCAAAGCGCTACGGAGGATGTAACCATTTGGCAAAACAGCGCATCGCTGCTGCGCGCACTCTGGAGCAGCCCTGAACCAGCTCAGTCCGAGGTTCAATTGTTTACGATTCACCTACAGGCACAGCGTAAGGGCTGGTTGAGCGAGTTACTGCAGTTACACAGGTCTGCGCCAGCTGCGTTAGCATATAACCATGAAGGGGCTACCATGCCGGTACGCCTTGTATTTGAGCGTGACCAGAACGAGGCATTTGCATTGTATCAAAATCAACCCAACCCCTTCCGCGACGAAACGCTGATTCGTTTCCGACTTCCCGAGGCGAGCCAAGCTACCCTACGGGTGTTTGATGCGCAAGGGCGTTTGCTATGGCAAGTTCGCGGAGATTTTGCCGCCGGATACAATGAAGTTCGTTTACAAGGCAATGATATATCCGCTAAAGGCTTGCTGTTTTATCGCTTGGAAACACAAGGTTTTCAGGCTACTCGATATATGATCTTGCAGTAAAGTAATCAAAATTTCTATGGCAATAACGGCGCGTCGTTTTATTACGGCTCGCCGTTTTCTTTGTTAATTGAGTATTAATTTTTTAAACCGAAAAAATTGTTATGCACTGATAATCAGTTGCTTGCAAATGATTTTTTATTGTGACGTTTTGTCGCTTGTTGCAAATGTTTCATAGAGTTATTATCTTCGCAATGGAGAACAATCACGTTTTATCTTAGGTCTTGTCTTGCCCAAACTTCAAATGTAGTTTCCATTTCCAAACGAATAAGCCCAATCTGGCGGCATCACTTAGCGATTACGAATAATCCGTTCGAGATTCGATGGTAATGCTGTTAAACGTATTTCGTTATATTCGCTAAATAAATAAATCATATTCGCATGAAAACGTTATATCTGCTATGGTGTAGGCGCCTGTCGCTTATCATGTTATGCCTATTGTCGCACGTATTGGGTGTCGCCCAGTTGCGTTTCAGCGAATTATCACCTGATTCGGGTAATAATGACGGCACCAATGACGGGATTGTAGAACTTATTAACATCGGTAATACGCCTTATGATGCTGGCTGTT
>CALMSP010000220.1 GCA_937872405.1 uncultured Saprospiraceae bacterium
CATCAAGCGCCATTTCAGTATGGTGCTGCAAGCTGAAGGTAGCTATATTTATGGGGCGCAGGTGCTGGTGACAGTGACTAATGTGAAGATGACGCCCGATTTCAGCTTAGCAAAAATATATCTTAGCGTTTTTAATACCGACAATAAGCAAGCGACCATTCTGGAGATGGAGGACCAACAGGTGCGACTAAAGCAATCGCTGGCGGCACGTATTCGCAAGCAGGTCAGGCGCATCCCGGAAATTGCGTTTTACCTCGATGACACCGTTGATGAAATGTACCGTATCAATGCGATGTTTGAGCAATTGCATCAAAATAATCAGATGGGCAATGCACCAAAAGAAGAAGAATAACCAGTTCAAATCCCTGATTATAAGCAACTTAAAAATTGTATTCAAATTATATGGAACAATCGGTCCTTTTTGAACAGCAAGGCCAAGTGGCGCGTATTACGTTGAATCGGCCACAAGTATATAATAGTTTTAATCGAGCAATGGCCCTCTTGTTACAACAATATTTAGATCAATGTAAAGAAGATGTAACAATTCGAGCTATTTATTTGACCGGTGCGGGTAAGGCCTTTTGTGCAGGGCAAGATTTGCAGGAAGTAGCTGGCGATGATGCACCTACGCTTAACACAATTCTTTCCGAACATTATAATCCTATCATAACGCGCTTACGCACGATAGAAAAACCAATAGTATGCGCCGTTAATGGTGTAGCAGCAGGGGCAGGTGCCAATATTGCATTGGCTTGTGATGTGGTAGTAGCCGCCGAATCGGCTTCATTTATTCAGGCATTTAGTAAAATTGGATTAATACCAGATAGCGGCGGTACCTTTACGCTACCTCGGCTTATTGGCTTTCAGCGCGCCTCTGCTTTGATGATGCTGGGAGATAAGGTATCCGCATCGGCGGCCGAAGTTATGGGTATGATATACAAAGTATTACCAGAGGCTACATTTACTACAGAATCTTTTGAAATAGCGCAAACGCTTTCCAATATGCCCACGAAAGGTTTGGGTTATACCAAACGCGCCTTAAACGCTACTTGGCAGCACCATTTGCAGCAACAACTCGCCCTCGAAGACGAACTCCAAACCGCCGCTGGAAGTACGGCCGATTATCGTGAAGGGGTGCGCGCCTTTCTGGAAAAACGACCGCCTGTATTCAAAGGAGAATAGACGATAAAAAATCACCGGCGCCAAGCGCTTAGCAAGAGCATATGGCAATCACGCCTGTTAATTAAAACAATTGTGATGTGTAAAATAAAGATACGCTTAGCAACCGGTGAAGACCTATGACAAGAGACAGATTCAGGGCATAAGTTGGTCATCCAACCAAAGGCACAACCCCTCCATTGCTTGCTGAAAAGCGTTGATAGCAATGTTTTCCAAGCGCTCAGCGCCAACACGTAGGTTCCGGTCGCTTATCCCTACTAAGCGTGTACGCCCCAGCGCGTTACCCGTCGGATCATATAAGTATAAAGTCAATTCTAAAATACCTTTGGCTGTTGTATCGCCCAAATCTACGGAAGTGGATTGCTCGGTTATGCTGCCAGAACCAGTGGTATTAAGTTGGTAACCCAACTGGTAGCCATAGCGTAAGATTTTAATTTTTAGATGATAGGCGCCTGCTGTTGGCAGAAAGAATAGTGAATCGGATAACAGCTGAAAATCTGCCTCCGGGTAGCTGGCAGAGATGTATTTAAAAATCCGCTCTCGGATGTCGCTGTGAAAAAATTTTTCGTTTCTAACATCAAAAAATACAATTTGTATTGTTCTGTTTGCCAAAAAGTTGGGTCGTGGTATAGGCTCTCGACTTATTAAGGGCCGTGGCGGTACCCCTCCTGGTTGTGCCACACAAAACAATAAAAAACAACATAACAAGCGGTACAATTGCTTCATTCGATTCAAGGTTTGAAAAGGATGCTCAAAAAAGTTTTCATTCAGTTCTCTGGGTGCTCAACATGTTATATGGGAATTTGTATGTATTTTAAAAAAGGCAGAACGAGCACCAGCCCGTCCTGCATGTGTGATGTAGATTGTTTCACCCGGCACAATTCGGGTAATCATACAGGGTCTCAAGGTTGAGGTAACAAACTGTTTTCATTTCGTTTGATGCAAAGAAGAACTAAAAAAACGGACAACGCAAGAGGGTAAAAATCAATGACATCAATATTAGGAAAGTTTAACCTATGCGGAAAGTTATTGCAAGAATTGTTAATTTTGTCACAAGGCATAACTACTTGATTATCATGGCTGATTGTATATTATTAAAATTTTAATATAAAAACATTAATAACTTTAACATTTGTTATGGAAATGTGAATGCACTAAAAATAGTCACTTGTTGAAGCGGATTTCGAGCAACTAAAAACCAATATCATTGAGTTGGGAATCTTTACATAGTATCAACCCAAATTTGCGCAAGCGGCATCGGCAGCCCTACAGCACCAAAGACTATGTGTCGGGAATCATTTCAGGCAACCGCGTATTGCTTAGTCAGTCCATTACGCTACTGGAAAGTACGCGGCCAGCACACCAACAATTGGCGCAAGAAATTCTCGAAGCGTGCCTGCCGCATAGCTCAAATTCTGTAAGAATAGGCATCACCGGTACACCAGGTGTTGGCAAAAGCACTTTCATCGAAGCCTTTGGATTGCATCTAATAGCGCAAGGGCGGCGTCTGGCCGTATTAGCGATTGACCCGTCCAGCCAGCTGAGCAAGGGTAGCATCCTTGGCGACAAAACCCGCATGGCACAACTCGCCAATCACCAGGCCGCTTTTATCCGCCCGTCAGCGGCAAGCGGTTCGCTGGGGGGCGTAGCTCATAAAACCCGCGAAACCCTGCTGCTCTGCGAAGCAGCCGGGTACGATACTATCCTGATAGAAACGGTGGGCGTGGGGCAAAGCGAAACGGCGGTGCGCTCTATGGTGGACTGCTTTTTGCTGCTGTTGCAGCCTGGCGCTGGCGACGAACTGCAAGGTATCAAACGCGGCATTGTGGAAATGGCTGATATACTGGCCGTGAATAAGGCCGATGGCGAACGAATCGCCTTAGCCAAACGCGCGCAACAGGAATATCGAAATGCTTTACACCTTTTCCCAGCTAAAGCAAGCAACTGGACGCCGCAAGTACTCACTTGCTCCGCAACAACCGGCGAAAACATCCCTCATATTTGGCAAATAATAGAAGATTTTTGCAAATTTACACAGGCAAATGGCTACTTCGAACGCAACCGAAGCGAACAGCTAAAGCACTGGCTATATGAAACCATAGAATTCCAATTGCTCAAACAGTTTTACCAGCATCCTTCGGTGCAGGAATACCTGCCGACACTAAGCCAGGCAGTACAGGAGCGGCATCTATCTGTACGCAAAGCCGTAGAAAAATTACTAAGCGCATTTTTGAAATAAATAAGCGTTATTAATTGGATGCGTGTTTTCTACCTACATCGTTTACGTCATCAGATGCGCGCCGTCGTCGTTAAAAAAATAGGATTGAGCGAAAGAAATCATCTGAATAGAACCGAAAAGACGAATTTTAGCTTTACATAATCAAAACAAAACTCTTAAATCCGATGAGACCATTAGTCACAGCTTTAGTCCTTATTAGTTTAGGTTTGATTGTTTTTGTAGGTGGTTGTAGCAATTACAACTCCTTCGTGACACTGGATGAGAACGTCAAACAATCGTGGGGGCAGGTGCAAAGTGCCTACCAACGCCGTGCTGACCTCATTCCGAACTTAGTGAATACCGTGAAAGGTTACGCTAATTTTGAACAACAAACCCTCACGCAAGTGGTGGAAGCGCGCGCCAAGGCAACCAGCGTACAAATTGATCCGAGCAACATTACGCCAGAAAAACTGAAAGAATTTCAGAGCGCTTACGGTGAGATGAATAGCGCCCTGAGCCGCCTATTAGTGACGGTAGAAAAATACCCGGACCTAAAAGCCAATCAGAATTTTTTGGAATTGCAAGCACAATTAGAAGGCACCGAAAATCGCATCAAAGTAGAACGCGACAACTTCAATAAAGCCGTAACAGAATATAATAAAAAAGTACGACAGTTTCCGGGTACGCTTTTTGCAGGTATGTTTGGCTTTGGGCAACGCGCACAGTTTGAAGCAGAGGCCAACGCACAAAATGCCCCGAAAGTGGAGTTTTAAGAACGGGAAAAGGTAGAAAGGTTGATAGGTGATGGGTCATAGGTGATGGGTTGATAGGTCATAGGGTAACTTGGTGATGGGTGATAAGTGATGGATAAATAAAACCCTATGCATGTCTCTCCTCAACCTTTCCACCTTTCACCCCCTCAACTTTCTCACCCCTTCCACCTTCTCCACCTCTCAACCCTTTTAAACCCTTCAACCAAATCAACTGCTCAACGACTATGCTTGCATTTTTTAGTAAAGAGGATGAAACACGCATTATCGAAGCCATACGCGCCGCCGAGCGCAATACATCTGGCGAGATACGTGTGCATCTGGAAAAAAAATTAAACAAAGATGTAATCGCCGAAGCCCGAGACACCTTCGCTAAGCTGGGTATGCACAATACCGAGGCACGCAATGGCGTCTTACTTTTTATTGCACCAGAGGCGCACCAATTTGCCATTATTGGTGATGAGGGTATCCACCAACAAGTAGGTGAGCAATTCTGGCAGGAAGAACGCGATCTGTTACAAACCTATTTCCGACAAGGTGATTTCGCAGAAGGTATTTGCCAAGCCATTGCAATTATTGGTAACAAATTGAAGGCTTATTTTCCGTATCTGGATGAAGATCAAAACGAATTACCCGACGACATATCCTATTCTAAAGATGTTTAAAATATTCCATTATATCAAATTGATGCGATATGCAGTAGTAGGACTATTGTTATTGCAAACAGCTATAATTACAGCTAAGGAAACGCCGCCTCGCCCCAGCCCGCCACGATTGGTCAATGACTACGCCGGCATGCTGAATCGTTCAGAATTGGATGCACTGGAGCGCAAATTAGTTGCTTATGATGACTCTACCTCCACGCAGATTGCTATTGTCATTGAGCGTACCCTCGAAGGCGATGATGACTTTGATTATGCGCTACGCATTTATAATACTTGGAATATCGGACAAAAAGATAAAAACAACGGTGTACTTATTTACATCGCGCTCGATGACCGCCGAATCCGCATCATTACAGGCTATGGCGCGGAGGGTTTTCTGCCCGATGCTATTGCCAAACGCATCATTGAAAATATTATCAAACCTGCATTCCGAGAACAACGCTATTATGAAGGCTTTGATCGTGCTACGGATGCCATTATAAATTATGCCGCTGGCGAATATAGCGCCGAAGAAGAATTTGATGCGGTTGGTTTTGTTATAGGGCTTGCTATATTCATAATAATAGTAGCTTTTTTTATTTTTATAATAGTTGCTGCTATCCGATCTGGCAAACATTATGATGATCACGATGATGGCGGCTATTGGCGCGGCGGTCGTTATGAAGAGCCGCGGCATAGAAGTAGTGGTGGTGGTGGCTGGATAGTCTTTCCTCCATCAAGTGGCGGTAGCGGTGGCGGTGGCTGGTCGGGTGGGGGTGGTTTTGGCGGTTTTGGTGGCGGCTTCTCTGGCGGGGGCGGTGCCGGCGGGAGT
>CALMSP010000221.1 GCA_937872405.1 uncultured Saprospiraceae bacterium
GCTACGCCTCATTGTCCATTTTTCAAAATCATCATACATTCTGCCTCACTACCTTAAATACCAACAGCAATATTGAAAATGTTAGCTATTTTAATCGTATGCAAATTGCAATTTTACAAGCATATTTTCATTTTATACCAGCAAAAAGTTAACAAAGCTATTAAATTTATAGCCTTTTCGTGAAAGAAACGTTTATTTACTACACAAATTGTTTTGGATATGAACAGAATATTGCTTTTTATGGGTTTGGCGGTCAGTACGATAGCAGCGACCTGCAATAAGCACTCTCAATTAACTGAAGATTGCCAAGGCCCTGCTGACCCGAATCGGGCCTGCTATGAAATTTATCAGCCCGTGTGCGGCTGCGATCAAAAAACCTACCCAAATGATTGCTATGCGCTGGCGGCAGGAGTTAAAAAATGGGTAGATGGTGCCTGCCAAAATTAAATAACGACCCACCTTAAAACTTGCCTACATCGTTTTTTATTTGCTAACTTTGTGCAAATGAATCGTTGGAATTATGATAATGAAGAGGCTACTATGGATATCGGCGGTCGTATTGCTACTGCTGTCATGCGTGCGCGAAAACGCTGATTATGAGGAACTTGCATCTGATCCAGAATACTTTCACCGCTCCATGAAGCAACTGACAGATGTGATTGTACATGATATTTTTTCGCCGCCAGTGGCCAGTCGTATATATGCATACGCCAGTATTGCTGGCTACGAAGCAGCGCTACCGGCCTACCCAGAATGCCAGAGCTTGTCTGGGCAATTGAATCAACTTGCACCTGCGCCAGCACCAGAAGCGGGCAAGACTTACTGCTTCCCTTTAGCCAGTACTTGGGCAATGCTAACGGTGGGGCGCGCACTGATCTTTTCGGAAGAAAAAATGGACGCTTTCCAGCAGGATATTTTGGCTTCCTATCGGCAAATGGGCATCCCAGAAGCCGTAGTACAAAGCTCCAAAAAGTACGGCGAAGCAGTGGCTGCGCACATTCTGGCTTGGGCCGCTCAAGATAACTACAAGCAAACCCGGTCGTATCCGAAATACACCATCAGCGACGCCCCAGCAACCTGGAAACCGACGCCGCCTGCTTATATGGATGGCATAGAACCAAGCTGGAATCAGATTCGCCCCTTTACCTTAGATTCGGCACAACAGTTCAAACCAGCTCCGCCTACACCATTCAATACCGACAAAAATAGTCGTTTTTACCAGGAAATGCTGGAAGTGTATCGCGCGTTGGATGCCAAGGACAAGGAGGAGCGTATAGCAATTGCTCAATTCTGGGATTGCAATCCATACGTGTCGCATCATGTTGGGCATGTGATGTACGCAACGAAAAAAATCACGCCCGGCGGACACTGGATCAATATTGCGCGCGTAGCAGCCACAAAGGCTAAAGCCAATTTTATGCAAACCTTAGAGGCTTATGCCCTTACCAGCATTGCGCTGGCCGATGGCTTCATCAGTTGCTGGGATGAAAAATATCGCAGCCAACTGGTTCGGCCAGAAACCGTCATCAATCAATACTTAGATGAAGACTGGCGCCCCTTATTGCAGACACCACCTTTCCCAGAATACACCAGCGGGCATAGCGTGATTTCTAATGCTGCTGCCACAGCACTTACCACGCTTTTTGGCGACAATTTTGCTTATACAGATGACACGGAAGAAGAGTTTGGCCTTCCGGCGCGCCAATTCCGCTCTTTTTTTCATGCGGCGGAAGAAGCTGCCACCAGTCGCCTGTACGGAGGGATTCATTACATGCCGGCAATCACCAATGGCGTGGAGCAGGGTAAGCATGTTGGTAAATGGGTCGTTCGGCAGGTCAAGTTGCGCAAAGAAGCGATCAGCAAGGCAAAGTAGGGGCATCCTATTCCGGTTCGGCTTGCAACAGCACGTAGTTGAATGCGCGTAAGTTGTTGGTATTCAATTGTAAAACGCCTTTGAAAGTACGCCGCTCGTCTGTGCGGTAGCGCCTCAGCGCAGTAGGCTTGAAGCGCAATTCGATGACGGTTTCTGGGCCGGCGCCGCCGCAAAAAAAGCAAGTTGCATTGGGGTTGCGCGACAGCACATACGACAAACCCAGCGCATCGGTCGGAATCAGGTATCCGGTAATGCTTATTTCCTTGCCCTCATAGAGTTTGGGCAGCTTGCCAAAGGTCGCTTCATCATACGAAACACCCCATTTTTCGGAATATTTTTTTTCAAATCTTACATCCGCCAGCACGCCCCAGTCTATCGGTTCTTGTGCCAGAAGCGGCGGTGCGCACAGCAATAGCGTTGCTAAGGTATTGATTAGCCAATTCATGATAAATGAGTTACTGCTTTGTAACGGTTATCACGGATATTTAGTTTGTGTAAAGCAATCACCCCGATTTAAAAAACGTTGAATTTTATTGTAAAAAGCTGATTACCAAATGTTTGCGATCTTTTACCAAAGGCTTTTAAACGGAGCGTTTGCTTGCCAACAGTTGTGCTTCTAAATCTTCTAATGGTACGCCTTTGGTTTCAGGCATCATCATATGCACGAAAAGCAATTGTAATACCATCATACCAGCAAAAACAGCAAACACTGCCCCCGCGCCAATGGTCGCAAACAACACCGGTATCAATGCAGGAATCATGGCAGCCAGCACCCAGTGCGTGGAGCTACCGAAGGCTTGCCCACTGGCTCGCAAATGATTGGGGAAAATCTCGGAGATTAATACCCAAATGACCGTACCCTGCCCGATGGCGTGCGCGGCGATAAACAAGAATAGGAAAATCGGCACGGCAATACCCTGCCAACCAAGGAAGAAGGCCGTAGCTACCAACGAAAGCGACACAATATAACCGAACGAACCGATGTACATCAACTGCCGACGCCCAAGACGGTCTATCAGTGATAACCCGACGAGCGTAAAAATAAGATTGGTAACGCCAATGCCAATACTGCTCAATAAGGCTGAGTTGGCCTCCAGCCCCGCGGTTTCAAAGATGCGCGGCGCGTAGTACAAAAAAGCATTGATGCCAGAAAACTGATTGAAAAAAGCAATCAGGAATGCCAATGTCAGCGGGAAACGATATTTTCTGATGAAAATGTGCTCTCCCTGCGTCATATTGGCTTCGTGCGCGAGGATGCGCTCTATTTCCTGCTCCACATCGAGCGTAGGGTCTATCAAACGCAGTGTTGTAGCGGCTTCCGCCCGATTGTGCCTTTGGGTCAATAGCCAACGCGGACTTCTGGGCACTGTGAAAACCAACAAGGTGTAAATGAGTGCAGGAATAGCCTCCACGCCTACCATCCAACGCCAAGCTTCTGCGCCAATGCCGCTGAGTAAGTAATTGGAAATGAAGGCGATAAGTATGCCAAAAACAATATTGAACTGATACAGTGCGACTAATTTACCACGATTGCTCGGCGGCGCAATTTCTGACACATACGCTGGCGCCGCAATCGTTGAAGCGCCTACGCCCAACCCACCAAGAAAGCGAAAAGAAGCAAACATCCAAGGATCGCTGGCAAAGGCCGAACCCAGCGCCGAAACCGTATAAAAAATGCCAATCCATAGTAGGGTTTGCTTGCGGCCCAGCCTGTCGGTTGGGATACCCCCAAAAATAGCGCCAAGCACCGTGCCCCACAGCGCGGAAGCCATCACCACAAAACCATGAAAAACTTCACCCCGCGGCCAGAGGCGTTGCAGGGAAAGATCCGCGCCAGAAATCACGACCGTGTCGAAACCAAATAAAAAACCGGCTAAAGCGACCGTCACCGACCAGAAAAGAATACGGCTGTTAGGGCTCATATCATTTATGTTCTTAATTCACAATCAAAAGTAAAGGTTGATTTTTATGTTTAAAACATTGAAAATCAAAATTTTATAAAATGATGTACGGCATTATTTATACGACAAGTGCTTAAATGTAAATACATATACGGGTTTCGCCAAATTTTTGTAAATGCTTTTGTGAAAATATCGTTACCACTGGGCTGCTGACTGCCAGCCGCATAGATTTTAACAACAGTTCAGTTGAAAAACGCAAAATAGTCAAGGGTTTATTTCGTATTTTAATTTACTGAAAATCAAATTTTTAAATTAAATTCGAGCTATAAAATTAGTATAGTCAACCCGATTCATTTCGCAAGATCAGGAACAAGATTTATCAATGTGTTTATATTTGGAATAATATTTTGAGTACATCAAGTATTGCATGAAATTATTTTAAAAAAGCCATTTAAATCGTATGAAATCTTGGGAAAAATGAATAAGCTACAAGGTAAAACAGCAATTATCACGGGCGGCGCTGCTGGTATTGGCAGTGCTACGGCCGCACTATTTCGTCAAGAAGGTGCCTCCGTGGCCATTTGGGATATCAACGAAGCGCAAGGGCGGGCTACGGCGGCGGCATTGGGTGCTACCTTTTATCGGGTCAATACGGCTAACCTGGCAGAAGTAGAAGAAGCCGCCAAAGCAGTGCATGAGGAGTTTGGGCGTATTGATATATTGGTGAATAATGCAGGCATCACGCGCGACGCGAGCTTAGCGAAAATGACTCCTGAGCAGTGGCAACTGGTGCTGGACGTGAACCTGAGCGGCGTGTTTCATTGCACCAAAACAGTGGCACCTTACATGATAGAACGCGGCTATGGCCGTATTCTCAATGCCTCTTCGGTGGTGGGTATTTATGGCAACTTTGGGCAGACCAACTACGTGGCAACGAAGTCGGGCGTAATCGGTATGACGAAGGTGTGGGCACGCGAACTGGGGCGTAAGGGCATCACCGTGAACGCGGTGGCGCCGGGCTTCATCGCTACGGAAATGGTAGCGGCTATGCCAGAAAAAATCGTAAAAATGATGGAAGAAAAAACTCCACTGGGGCGCTTAGGCAAACCCGAAGAAATCGCAGCAGCTTATTTGTTTTTAGCTTCTGACGATGCCGCCTTTATAAATGGTGCTACCCTTAGTGTAGATGGTGGCGCAGTAATCTAATATCATGTTAAAAGTGATCTGGTGAGCGGCAATCATAATCAGTCTATTGTAATAAAATCAATTTTTTTAAAATAGCACCCCCTCACCCCTTAGAGTATGTTTAAAATTCGTTTTTGAAGTCGAAAATGATCAGATTTGGGTTCTCACGAAGCGTTTTTTGAGCTGCATAGCAGCGCTACGGAGCGAGAAAAAGGCAAAGTGAGGTTCCATAGATGAACATTTGCAGACCAAAGTATGAAATTTAAACATGCTCTTAAACCCTTAATTTTTAAGCATTTGAAACGCACCAAACCAAGGGGCGCATTATGAAAAATAAGCTCCAAAAGTTCACGGATTTTGCCAATTCGCTGCTGCCACACGAGACAGCCTATTTGCTTGCTATTCAGCAATTTGAGGATAAAGTAAAACTGAGTATTCTACAGCAGGTGGCACACAATTCGCACCATATCAAGCAGTTTACACCATATGATACCAGCATTGACAAGCGAAAATATTCCAATTTGAAAAGCTGGATCGAGGAGCGGCTGCAGGCTATTGATGTAGATGCGCATTTTGTGTGGATGAGCGACATGGAGCGCAAAATTATGATGGATGCCATTGAGCCGCAGGAAGAGAAGCAATTAATTAAAGCTATCCGCGACTATGATCGGCTTGATTTTTTCTTTACCAAATTTTACGAATTGGTACAAACGTATCGGCATTTTTTGCTGATTCGGATGCGTTTTGCCTATCATAAAATCGCGGATGATTTTTTGAAGCGCTATCGTGCATCTTATCAGGAGTGCAAGGCGGTAGGGGAGCGTATGCATGAGGCAACTTTTGATATTGTAGAGCAATACTCGCGCAATTCGGCGCAATCCATGCATTGGGAGCGCTGGCTCACCGAAATATTTTACAACGAGCAACTCGATGGGCTTAACCGTTACATGGCATTGGTTCGGCTTACATTTATTTACCTAAATTATCGTAAATTTGAAAAACTGCGCGAAAAATATGATTACCTCGACGCTTTATTTAAAGAAGGTATTTATTATTCGCGGCGTATTTTACTTAATTATTATGGCAATCGGCTTATTTTACACTCGCGGTTCCAGGAAATGGACAAAGCCGAACACTACGGCTACCTGTCGGTGCGTGGTAGCAATAGCGATTACCTATTTTACGTCAACAACTTGTGCGGGGTGCTGCTGCGGCAAAAAAAGTACCAGGAAGCATTGCTCCTGATGCGTACAGCTTACCCTGCCATGAAGCATACAGCCAGTTTTCATAGCAAAGTAGGTTTTGTGGCGTTTTACCTAAAGTGCCTCAATTATAACCAGCAGTACCAGAATGCTGAAAACTATTCGGAATCTTTTTTGCAGGCTTACCGCAAAGAAGTCTTTGAATATCGCTGGCATCTTTTTTTCTCTGCGTATCTGGAGGCGATGCTCAAGCAGGAAAAGTACGCTAAGTTATTGAAAACCATACGGAAGTATCAACTTTTAGCGTATGACAGTGCCTACAAAAAAAGTGCGAATTACCTACCCACCATCATCTGGTACGATGCTATCGCGCAGTACAAGGAAATGCAGTTATCTCGCGAAGAGCTGACCAAACTGCTGCAGCGTTCGCTGGAAGAGTTGGATGGCATTGAGGCTAAGCAGTATCCTTTGCGCGACCTGTTCGATCAAGTCAAGCCCTTTATACCCGGCATCGTCAACCGGTTACAAGAAAAAATAACCCTGTCTTAGCGCCGTTCTGTAGCCAGTGCTGCTTCGTAGTGTTTGATGAGTTTAGCTTGTTGTTCTGCAATTTTATTCAGCACTTTCAGCTCTTCGCTGATGTCTTGCTGTTCTTGCACTGGGTTAGAGCGATAGGGGAGTGTTTTCTTTTTTCGATTAATCTCCAGTATTTTGTGAATGGTCTGGTTTAAAATAATCTTGGCTTTTAAAAGCCTTCTTTTTATGGATCTGGTCATCATACCCTTATCGGTTTGGTTAGGGAATGGATTATAAAAAATTCAATACGAATTTACGTATTTTTATGACAACATTAGGTGTGTTTTAGTTCGAATAATTAGAATATTTTGAAAAATTTAACAAAAGAGTATCTTTTAAAAGGATATATCAACGGAATAATATTCTGAAAATGGAATAGGCAAATACAAATAACGTCATGCGTTTAGGCTTTATTATAAACGCAAGGAGTTATTTAACAGTAGCGTCTATCAGAAGCCCTGTACGCCTTGTACGGTGGTGTATTTGAAACTTAGTTTTTTGTCTGG
>CALMSP010000222.1 GCA_937872405.1 uncultured Saprospiraceae bacterium
TGAATCGCCACATCCGAAAAATCAACCCCCGTTACTTGAGCCCCCAAGCGTGCCCACGATAAGGTGTCCATTCCAAAATGGCATTGTAAGTGCAGCAGCGTTTTGCCGCGTACATCGCCCAACTGCGCCAATTCTATGGGCGTAAGCATATTTTTACCCGCTCGAAAAGCTGGGAGATCATAAAAATCCGTCGTGAAATGCACCGATGCCTTGTCATTCCAAAGTCGGCGATTGATATCTAAATAAGACTGTTCCGGTGTTTCCATATTGCAAATATTTTATACCGTTTTAAATTACATAGCCAGCGATAACCCCTTGATTTAAAGCATTTTACAATTTATTTAGTGATGCGCCGCAAAGTATTTATGATGCGTTATTATATGGTTTGGAATTGGAATATTTTCAACGCTATTAAAATTCTCGTTGCTTCCGAAGTATTTTATACACTTCCAGCCAGCCGGTGCTAAGCAAAGCCGCTGCGGCGCAAAGCAGCCACTGGTGTAGGTTGAGCAGTTGTAGTTGAAAGGTATCGCGCACGAAAGGTACGAATTGTAGCACTAATAGCAGCACCCCCGATGCGACCAATACGATGGGCAGTAAATGATTGCGATAGCGAATGGTAACCAATATGCTTTTATCGAAAGAGCGGTTGACCAATGTAAGGCATATATTACTGATAATCAGCGTAATAAAAGTCATCGTGCGCGTCATGGATTCGGTATATCCCTGCTGCATTGCCCAATAATAGACGCCGAGTACGCCCAATGCAATGATCAACCCTTGCAAGATGCTGCCGGAAAGCTCTTGCCAAGAGAACAGGGCTTCGCTGATGGGCCGTGGCCGACGTTGCATGAGGCCTGGCTCCATGGGTTCATTTTCAAAAAAGATAGAACAGGTAGGGCCCATGATCATTTCTAAAAAAATAACATGCACGGGCGTAAATATATTTTTATAATCCCAGTTTAATAAAAGTGGCGTCAGCACGGTAAATATGATAGGAATATGAATAGATATAATATAGCGGATGGCTTTTTTTAAATTGGTGTAAATTTTTCGGCCGTTGGCAATAGCATCAATCATTTTGTCCAAGCGATCGTCGGTGATAATCAAGGAAGCTGCCTTCTTGGCTATATCAGCGCCCTGGCTACCCATAGCCACCCCAATATGCGCCGCCTTGAGCGCAGGGCCATCGTTGACGCCGTCGCCTGTCATAGCCACCACTTCGCCGCTGGATTTCAGCGCTTCTATCACCTGCAGTTTTGCTTCTGGAAACATGCGCGCAAACACATTGACTTCCTGCACGGTTT
>CALMSP010000223.1 GCA_937872405.1 uncultured Saprospiraceae bacterium
ATTTTTGCCTAACTCTCTACTTTTATGTGGTTGCGCTGTTGGGGAAGAGGACATTACACCAAAGGTAAATGATGCCGACGAGCCCCCGTCATCTTCAACAAAGAGTACTGCCCAGCTATCTGCATCAGTCGGTAACCATCTCTTGATTTGCTGGTTCAATGCATGGACATCGTCCCAACTTGAACTGGTGATGTCCATCCAATGCTTGTTGACTTGAGTGAGAAACTGTCCGAGGGATACCACCCCATTCGAGGCAACGGCTGCTATCCCGTATGTGATTTTTAATTCCACATTAGGTAGTCTAAAACCTGACTCGATTACCTTTACCGCATCTTTGTTGGAAAACCGGATTTTGTAGAGTTGGTCTTTCTTGTTTGCTGGGCGGTCGCAACCGCTTTGCGGGCCATCGTCTCCACGGAAAATGATGGGGCCAAATTCAACAGGGGCGGCATCCAAAATCTGTGCATTGCTGATGGTGGCTTCTTGATAGTACCAGACATTGCCTACCACCATTGCAGGCGTGAAATTAATCAATGAGTTCGGTCTAGTCACGCCTTTCACGGAAATAAAGGACTTGCCAACGAAGGCATCGTGCGCTTCGTCCATGCCAACTACGGCGTACCGGACATTTTCGTTGAACGAATTCGGCAATTGGATGAGATTCCCGTTTGGGGTGTAAGCAGGCAGATATTCGACCTCTTCCAACTCGGGGTCAACCCCGTCTCCTATCACCACATAGTATTGGATGTTGGAGATGTGCTGGGCAAACGTTTCGCTGCCTTCAAAGAAGGCGTATGAGGGGTACGCAATCTCCATCAAAGGATTCTGGGCAAGCAGTTGTTGCACGGCGGATGGGGTGCGAAAGTTGATACCTGTTTCAACAAATTCCGCCAAGAAAAATTCCTCAACTCCCGTCTGACCAAACCACTCCACTTGTTTTTGGACGAACTCCCCGCCGTTAGCCTTGTCCTCGACCAGCAGTTTGGCGAGTGCGTGAAGTGCAATGTCGTTCTGATTGCCAGTTGGATATACAGAGGTATCTCCAGCTAAATCCGCTTTTTCACAGCTAAAAAAATGAGTGCTGTGAAAAGCAAAAGATGTTTTGCGTTTTGATTCTTCATAAGTTGATGTGCTAATTTTAAGAGTGAAAAAATAAATAATAATCACCCTCGCAAATTGTTTTTTTTTAAGATTCTGGCAAGTGCAGTTTTTCTGATTTTGAACATACCAAATCTTGGAACTTGAGAGTCTATTTTTTTATACAAAAAACAGAAAATCAGCTTTTTGTGATTTTAAAATTTACTCCTAAAATGCTTTTTTGAACATTTTAATACCCAGCGGACTTGTTGTTTTTAGTTTTTAGGTTACATTTATTTAACCTTTGGCAGCAGCGCAGCGTAAAGATAGCCTTATGCTAAAAACGTGTTGACAGCCTTGAAATTTTTACTCCATATTTACTTTTATATAATCCATATGAACAATATGATATGCTGCTTTTTTTTACAACCATAAGCAAATTACTATCCGGTAAATATCCTATAATCAGTATAAATAATTCTTTTTTATGAGTGTTACAGGGTATTCTTCGTTAATTTTCTTTTTAATTTCTACTAACGCTTTGGGCTTTGTGCTCTATCGTGTGTTGCTGAGCTTTTCAAAGCATAGGGCGGCATGAACGTATATGTAGTGTTGGAAGCAGGTTTAATATTTATATACTTTTGCCTGTTTAGCTTCTTGGTAATCTGGATTTACAAGCCCTGATGAACTCAAGGTACAAGTTCCTGAACAGTTGTCGTTTTCACAATATTTGACCCCCATAAATGTTTTGAGTACACAACTCCCTGATGTACAGCTACAAGAGTAGCCTTTATCATCTACTATCAACTTTTCGAGCGCAAGAATGGCAGTAGTTCCTAAATTGTCAATGAAGGCTTTTGGAATGCTGATTATCCCTCTTCTCCCATAAACGTTAAGTACAAAATTGTAGGTCTCCTCCCCTTGCAATGAATTATTGACAAATTCAGTTAATCCATTTTCTGAAATAAACGATTGAACACCATCAATAACAGGTTGAAATTCAGACATCTCGTCGAATACCGAGGGTAGTTTTCGATTTTCAGTCTCAAATGAAACGCCCAGACTGAGGTTGATGTAACCACCTTTCTGTACTGTAAATTCAACAATTTTCCCATTCTGGATATCCTTTGATTTAACCGTTTTATCACATTTTGTACAGTTCGTTTTCATGTTGCAGCAGTGGTCAGAACCTCTGATATAGGGGTCGCAGCCAGAACCTTGCGTACAATCACAACTGACATCTATCCCACCACCTGAAATCGCATGGATAGTACCGCCGCTATCCTTTCCCAGGTAAAGCCAACCATCGGGTGCGGTAATCCGATTTGCCCCGTTATCAAGTTCTTCGACTGTTGAGCCATCTGGAAACCAGCCCGCTTCGCTTAGCAGCAGATTTAAAGATTCTGACTCCCCTGAGCGGGATTTCGATTTGTCAGCAACATCACTGGAAGACCACTCATCTTTACAAGAAAAAACGGATGAGATAACGGCTGCCAGAAAGATGAGTAGAAAAAATGTTTTTGGTCTCATGATAAAAATTTTGTAGTGAAATAATGATATTCTATCCACAACAAATATCCGATGCTTTGCTGAACTAAGCAACAGACAAAATCGGTCAAAATAAGACATATATTGACAAACATTAATGTGTGTCTTTTTCCTCTTTGTCAGTACTGTTTTCCTCATAAAGAATAACCGCATGGATAATATTTTCAGGTGACCCAAGCACCTCGTATATGCGTTGTTGGTCGGCAGGAAATATAAGCCCTGGTGGTAGTTTAATATTCAATTTTTTCAAGCGACGCATCAAGGTGCGAGTACTGATGCCGTACATCCGGGCAATTTCTGTTCTGCTTTTCACTCCGCTTTCTGGCGATTGACTATGCATACGCATTTTATTATATGATTCATGAACAACAAATGTAATATGATGTCGAAAAGAATAGCATTACCAAAAATATTACGAGCAATAGGGTTGGGTCAGAACAGTTATTCACATGGATATTAATTCTGCGTCGTTTTAATTTTTACTGCTGCGTCATGATCAAGGTTTAAATTTCCTTCATAAATTACTTGGTCGCCGAGCTTGATACCTTCACTTATTGCCACTTCTTGATCATTTTCATAAGCAATCGTTACATAATTCCATTTCGCTAAGCCTTCCTTTCCACTAAATGTAAATACCACCGGACGTGCCGAGCGTAGCACCACCGCCGATTTTGGCAGGATGAGCTGCTTTGGCACTTTTTTTTCAATGATGACCTGTACATTCATCCCCTCAAACAGGCGACTACCTGCACTAACATTGACCCGCGCGCGAACCGTGACTAAACCTTGCTCGCTTACTACGGGGTTGATTGTACTAATTGTACCCGCAAATTCCACTTCGGAAAGTGCCGTAGCCCGCACCCGCACCACTTGCCCCACACTGATTTGAAAGGCTTCGCGCTCCAGCAGGTTAAATTCTGCTTCAAATGTGGCAGGATTAATAAGCGTGCAAATTTCCTGTCCGGCGTTTACCTGTTGCCCAGGCTTCACTTTCAGGTCAGCTACGATCCCATCAAAAGGCGCATATACCCTGCACTGGCGAAGTTCCTGCTCCGCCTGTTGCATGCCCAATAGCGCTCTATTGTAGCCGCTGCGGGTGAGTATAGTAGCCAACTTTTCGGGCGGTACAGATTGGTCATCATCCGGGCGGCCGCGTTGTAAAATGAGCAAGTCCTGCTTCTCGATAATCGCTTCATCAAGGGCTGTCTTGCGCTGCAATAATTGCAACTGCAATGCTTCCTCATCGAGGCGGGCGAGCAGCGCCCCTTGGCGCACGTACTGCCCCGGCTGTATAGGGAGTGCCTCTACGGAACCGCCCATGCGGACACTGATAGGGGCTTTTTGATAGGCACGCAACACACCAGACGAAAAAATACGTAGCGCAAAGGCATCTTGTCGGGCGGGTGTCACACTTACGACTGCCGGAGGAACCTGCACTCCAGTAGTGAGATTTTCTTCTGCATCGGGTGCGGGTGCTGATGCGCCACAAGCGTTGCATAATACGATAAGGCCAAATGCGAAGAATATGAGGTGATTGGACATGACTTACAATAATATTATGTTTATATACAGCACACAAGATAAATAAAATTTGCTATGTATGCAATGGATAGAATGTTAAAAAAAGAATAATAACGAGCAACTTGTTTATTATGTGTCTGCAAGAATATTTTATTTATCGCTGAAAAGCATAATCCAATTCATTTTCATTAAAGATAAGCAACTTTTCATGATATTTATTTAATGCTCCATTTTCTGATGTAGCTAATTCAATAAAAAGCAGATATTTACCTTTCGGGTAAGCACTAAAATCTTCTTTCACGATCGCTTTATCATTCGTTAGTGCTATGGCTTCATTTTTAAATATACGTTTTTTATTTAATTCGACAATCTTGTATTTTAAATGTGATAACAAATTAAAGTCCTGCGGGCGAATGGCTATTAATAATTTTACCTCTAAACTTTGCGTAAAGCCATTTCTATTTACCTTCTCAATAACTAAAGGGGAACCCATCTCATTCACCACGTTGCCATTGATATCATAATCTTTCACAAACAAAAGCGTTCCATAAGGATCAAAATAAGCATATTTTCTCAGCGCTCCTCCTGGATAATATACTACATCATGATCAATTTGATTATCTTTACTCCAATTAGATACAGAAGCTATATTACCATCTAAATAAAAATATTTACTTACACCTTCTTTTTTACCTTTTTTATACCATCCAACTTGTTTTAGGGCGCCTTCTTCATAGTACCACGCATATTTTCCATCGGGCATCCCTTGCGCATAAGCACATTTAAATTCTAAGTTTCCATTTTCATAAAAAGTTAAATAATCACCCGCTATTATGCCATTTTTATAATGAATTTGAGCTTGTTGTTTACCGGAAGGAAAATACTCGAATCTCCAACCATCAGGGAGAGAGTCTTGATTGATAGTGTATAATGTTTTTAGGGTGCCATCTTTATATTTAATTTCAATAGTTTGTAAAGGGGGCTGCTGCTGTTCGGTCGGTTGCTTTTCTTGACAGCCTGTTATACTGAATAATAACAATAAAAACAACGAGGTTTTAATTGCAAATGTATTTAAATGCCGTGTAAGTATTATACATTTCATCTTGATCTTTAGCTTTAATGAGTAAACCTAATGGCGTCGGAGTGGTTCCGAAATAACGATAATTTAAAGATAATTGTTCCTCATGTTGCACCTTGAAAGTGGTATCAATAAAAGATAAATACAGATAACCTCGCTTGCCAATAGCATTCGGTTCGTCCAAATAAGGATAAGGCCCAAAATGAAATCTATAATAAAGTTTGGCATAAGGATCAAAGCGTATAAATTTATACTCAGGATTGCTACTAAGATGCTTCATAATAGCAACATCATCACCTTTTTGATTATTAGAGAGTGGGTTTACGGTATTGGCTGTATAAGAAGAAGGGCACTTATGTAATGTTGTGGCTTGAGTATTAATATTAAACTCATAAATATCGGATTTATTTTTAAAACTATAAATAATGCGATCATCCATGAATAGTATATTGGGCTTATCCAAAGGGTAAAATACATTACTTTTTTTGAATTCTTCTGAATAATAGATAGGTAATGTTTCGATTTCAAAATTAAGCAGATTCAGCCGGCCGCACAAAGGATTTTGATAATAAGCGTCAGAATGACTACTACCAAAAGATTTGATAGCAAAATACAGTTTTTTATCGTTTGAATTAAAATAAATGGGTTGATTATTATTCGGATCATTATAAATTGAAAACTGAGAAAAATCAAGTCCTTTTAGTTTGCTACCCGTCCGATTAATATTTTCTATAAAATGTACCTCACCTTTATCATTAAGCAAGGCCAATTTATAAGTGCCCAACAAGAAAATAGAATCTTTATTATAATAATAAAAACTTTTCGGATCAGGCATAGCAGTTGGGCCTTCTTTTGAAAAAGGAATTATTTTAATCAATTTTAAAGATGCTAAGTCTATACACTCTAAACTATTATTAAAATGATTATATCCGACAAAGAGATTTTCAGACTCAGCATACTGGGCATATCTGTACATTCCCTGAATGATATCTTTATTAGGAATTTTAATTAAATTGGAGGTATCAATAGTACACTCTGAAGTATGCTGCTGAGAGTCTCCTCCACAGCTACTAAAAATACTATTCGAAATTATGATGAGAATCCAAAATAGTGTATAAAAATACCGCATATGATATGGTTTTTATTTGGTGTGAAATAAGGGAGCATAAACGCAAAATAATTTAATTTTTATCTTATTTGTGCATTCTTCAAAATTTTGCGGTTGTGCTCCCCGTTTTGATTAAAATTTATTATTCGGGACAGTCGTCAAAACAATGTTGACACAGTCGCACTTTGGAACACTCATTACCTGGATAGTAGCAAGCTGAGCATGAGTAGGGAAAATCAAAATCACAAGAGCAATCTATGAACTCACCTTCCCAAGCAGGGGCAGTGAAAGCTTTAGCTTCTTTCTTTATACCCAGAAAAAAAGTTAAAAAAATAAGACAAAGGACTGTTAAATAAAGTACTTTTTTCATCTGAAAACGATTTTGGATATGCCTACTCTTTTCGGGGTTTTCGGCAATCCCCCAATGCGCGCATACAATTACAAAATTCGCACAAAAAGAATAATTTGTCAAGCGTAAAAATTGGACAAAATTGGACATATATTGACAATTTATTGTGTGATATATGATTTTTCCTGTTTTCATAAAAATGTTAATTGTCATCTTTTTGTTTACGATTTATGGAGTATCTTTTTATGTTGTGAACCTGTAAATATTTCATAGTCTTTTATTAGACTTGCGTCAATGTAAGCAATTGAAAATCAGGAGTTGTTTTTTTAAAAGCATCAAAATGCCACTACCTTATAAAGATATAAAGAATGAGCAACAATGGCTAGCTACCATTGATTTAAGCTCAGCTAAATTTTATTTATTGGTTGCTTTATTTAAAGAAAGTTATGAGCAGCTTTATGGGGTGAGTTTGGAGCAGGGAGCTGCGCACCTGAATAAGCAATGGAAGTTAGATAGCTATGAAGCGTGCTTATTTTATGTGCTCTTTGAACTCAAAAATGGATTGACGTATGATGTGTTGGGCTTTTGGGGAAGAGGACAGTGGACGTTCAACGTTCGACCGATTATGAGGAGCAAAAAAAGGATTATAGCGGTAAAAAAAAGCACACACGGAAGACCTTAGACTCTGACCGCTAAAGACCGTAAAGTGCTCTATATGAGTAATTTATGCAAAGAAAAAGTGCATGATTATGCTATTTTTAAAAAGAATTTCCGAGTAAAGTCAAGTGGTTTGTGGATAAAAAAGTGCTATTGGATTTGGGTTTTCAAGGTTTCCAAAATTTGTATGATGCTTTAGAGACCCTACTGCCGCACAAGCGAAAACAAGCCAAAAAGGGGGAAAATAATACTTTGACCGAAAGCCAACAGCAGGAAAACAAAGCGCAAGCACAAGCTAGAATTTATGTAGAACATAGTATTGGTGGTATCAAACGATTCAGG
>CALMSP010000224.1 GCA_937872405.1 uncultured Saprospiraceae bacterium
GCGACCACCGAGATCTACACTCTTTCCCTACACGACGCTCTTCCGATCTATTGGCCAGTATGCTTGCCGCAAATCTGACAACAATGCGTCCGCTACTACCAACGACACCCCTAAGCTCAGCCTCATTCCCTACCGCGACGGCGACCTCTGGGGTTTTGCCAAACCCGATGGTAGCATTGTAGTGAAACCGGAATACCAGAGCGCCTACCTGCTCGAAGATGGCTACGGCCGATTATACCATGAAGAGTCCACCAAGCTGGTTTCGCCGGAAGGCAAACTATTAGGCGGGGATGATTACGTGTACATTAGTACTTTTTATCATGGGCTGGCAGCCTTTCGTACGAAAGGAGGTTTGTCTGGCTATTTGAATACCAAAGGGGAAGTGGCCATTGCTCCAGTGTATGACGAAACCTACGATTTTCAACGAGACTTTGCTGCCGTCAGAAAAGGAAATCAGACCATGCTGATTCGCAAAGACGGTTCGCTCATCAAGTCCATTGGTAATTTAGTGCCAATGGGACCCGAACCCTTCATGTTTTCGTCGGGCTTGGCTGCCAAAGCTGATCCAGACTATTTGCTGGTGCAGCAACCTGATAATTTCTTGGCTGGCTTAGCCGACAAAAATGGCAATATACTCATACCAGCAACTTATGAATACTTATCGAATCCTATTGGTAGCGTTTTGATTGCCCAAATGGGTGGCAAGGCTGGCCTCATTCGCACCGATGGTAGCGCTATTACACCCCGCGAATTCGACTATATGTATCGCTTGGATTCGGATCGGTTTTTGGCGCAAAAAAAGCAACAATTTTTTGGAGTCATTGACGCTCAAGGAAAAATCATAGTGCCTTTTGAATATTCCAGTATCAATGATGGCCCTGACGGTACCTACGTTTGCTATCGCGATGAAAAAGCGGGTCTTCTTGATAGCAAAGGCAAGACAATTATACCTTTTGAATATAGCGTCCTTTACATGCGACATGGTCGTTTGATAGCAGGTAAAGATTATTTTCGTATAGGAGTGCTCACAAAGAACAACGAAGTGCTACTGCCAATGGAGTATGATAATGTAGAACCCATTGCGCCCGATCGCTTTTTTGTGGAGAAAGATGGTAAACGTGGGCTTATGGATGATAAAGGACGCACCCTGCTGCCCATCGAATACGATGTAATGTTTATGGGTGGTGACTCACACGAATATGAAGAAAGCGCCGAACGCCCCCAACATACCATTTTGCTTTTTAAAGACGGACGCGGTACATTGTATAGTAACAATGGCAAAGTATTGTCTGACAAGAACTGGCTCTACTGTGGCTACCCGGATCGCTTCGGACTGGTATCGGTCGTGGATGCTAATGGCCGCGATAGTTACATCGCGCCTAACGGCCGTATTTATGCTAAAGATGCACCACTCAAAAAAGTGACGGTTAATAATGTGCAAGCGCTGTATGAAGCCATTGGCAATGACACAGAAATCACCCTCGAAGATGGGCAATACGACCTCGGCACCGTGAGCGGCCGTAGCGACTTTGCAGAGATTTACGGCTTCGAAGGCATGGACGATCGAAGTGTAATCATTCGTAATGTACGCAACCTGCATATTAAAGCACGCAACGCGGGGAAGGCACAGTTGGTCACTGCGCATGCCTTTGTACCTGTATTACAAATCGAAGCCAGCCAAAATGTGTCGCTCAAAGGCCTTAGCGTTGGGCATGAAGTGCAGCCTGGTCTTTGTGAAGGAGCTGTGTTGACTGTCAAAAACACGACCTACCTATTGGTAGAGGACTGTGATCTGTATGGCAGCGGTACCCTGGGGCTGGAAGCTTACGGAAGTTCCATAATCAATTTGCAAAATACGACCATCCGGGAGTGTACGCGGGGCATTGTACACCTTGAAAACATCAGTAATTTTCTGGCAAATGGCTGTAATTTCAAAGATAATGGCGGCGATCTGATGGTCAATACCCTGTACAGTTCCAATATCGTTTTTAATCAGACGCAGTTTGTAAATAATCGAACCTACAACGAATTCGGCCCCTACGACTTTTTTAGGTTAGAATCTGATTATGAGCGAATTGTGCTTCGCAACTGCACCTTTACAAATTGCACCGCCGACTATGTCGCTTCTTTTGACAAATCATTGGAAGAGACCAACGTTAATCGCAAAGGATTAAAAGCAAACAAAGGACTTTGGCGGCAAAAAGTACAGTAAAAAACGTTGCCCTGATTGGTCTGACCGGCTATGTGGCGCCGCGTCATTTGCGAGCTATCCGTGACACGGGCCACCGCTTGGTAGCGGCTCTGGACAAGCACGATAATGCGGGCATTCTCGATAGTTGTTTTCCGGCAGCGGATTTT
>CALMSP010000225.1 GCA_937872405.1 uncultured Saprospiraceae bacterium
AGCCCGGATGGATGGCATCGGCATTGGTAATTTCTACCGCAGCCATGATGCGCGGAATGCTAAGATAGGACTCGGAAGAAGCAGGCGGCCCAATGCACACGGCTTCGTCAGCGAAGCGCACATGCAGGCTTTCGCGGTCGGCAGTAGAATAGACTGCCACTGTTTTGATGCCCATTTCTCGGCAAGTACGGATAACCCGTAGGGCGATTTCGCCCCGATTCGCTATGAGTATTTTATTGAACATAAGTGATTGCTGATTCGCCAAGGTACGGATGTGCCTCTATTGCTGATATACCGTTTTGCTATTGGCATAACGCAACCGCAGGCACAAACAGATTCGCACACAGGCGCTTTGGTCAAATATTCTGTTGAACATTATAAAGGACATCATATAACGGTTTATAAAGTAAATGCTTATCCATTTATATGATGTATTTTGCTATAAAAACATCATGGCTCTACCAAAAAGAGCACCTGATCATATTCTACCGGCTGGGCGTCTTCCACCATAACTTTAACGATGGTGCCGGATATTTCTGACTCAATTTCGTTGAATAGTTTCATCGCTTCTACGATACATACAACATCGCCAGCTTTTACGGTATCGCCAACTTTTACGTAGGGTCCGCGTTCGGGCGAAGACGAGCGGTAGAAGGTACCTACTATGGGCGATTTGATTTCTAAATATTGCTTGTCCGATTTGGGTGTTGGCGCTGCTTTGGGCGCTTGCACCTCTGGTGCGGGTGCGGCAGTAGGCATTGCGGGCACTTCAGCAGGAACCGGAGCAGCTACTACGGTTGGGGGCACATTGACCACCGGAAACGCTGGCTGACGAGAAGCGCCATAATATTTGGTGCGAACAGACAGCTCGAAATTGCCGTCCTTCATTTTGAATTCAGCCAGATCCGAGCGGCTGATGAGCTTGATCAACTCTTGTATCTCCTTAAAATTCATAGGGCTTATTGTTTTACGCGCTCTATGTAAGCGCCGGTGCTGGTGTCAATTTTGATCATATCGCCTTCATTCACAAAAAGCGGTACACGCACATCTGCGCCAGTTTCTACTTTGGCTGGTTTGAGCGTGTTGGTGGCGGTGTCACCTTTCAAGCCTGGCTCGGTGTAGGTCACCTGTAATACCACATGTTGAGGCATTTCTAAAGTAAGCGGAATCTCTTTTTCTGCATGAAAAAGCACCTCTACTTCCATGCCTTCTTTCAGAAGCTCTGGCCGTTCAATCATATCACCATCAATGGCGACTTGATCGAAGGTTTCCTGATTCATGAAGTTGTAGCCGCTTTCATCGGGATATAAAAACTGGAATTTACGGCGTTCTACGCGCACAATGTCGAGCTTATGGCCGGATGGAAACGTATTTTCAATAACCCGTCCGTCGGTTACATTCTTAAGTTTGGTACGCACGAAGGCCGCGCCTTTGCCGGGTTTTACGTGCTGAAAATCAACGACGGCATAGATGCCATTGCTATATTCAATGCACAAGCCTTTACGGATATCTGAAGTATCTGCCATTGTTCGGTTTTATTTGAATTTCAAAAAAAATGCGCTGCAAAGATAATGATATTGTTTTATTGTTGCATTGCCAGTTGGCTTCATTGCATTTGAAAAAGAACGACCCACAGCCCGTAAGCCGCAAAGCGCCGAGCTATGAAATTATTTTCAATAAGCCCATTTTAGGTATGTGGCGCCCCAGGTGAAGCCCCCGCCAAATGCGGTGAGTATAATATTATCGCCCTTTTTAAATTGATTTTCCCATTCCCACATACACAGCGGTAGCGTGCCAGCAGTGGTATTGCCATATTTATGAATATTGACGGTTACACGTTCCATCGGAAATTTTAAGCCATCGGCTACGGCTTCTATGATGCGAATGTTGGCTTGATGCGGTATCAACCATTGTATATCGTCATTGCTCAAGTGATTGCGTTCCATGACTTTGCCCACCACATCAATCATACCGGAAACTGCTGCTTTGAACACGGGCTTGCCGTTCTGAAATACATAATGTTCGCGGTTAGCAACGGTCTCGGTAGAAGCTGGTCGGGCCGAGCCACCGGCTTTCAGGTGCAGGTATTCCCGACCGGAGCCATCGCTTTTATGGATGGAATCTATGATGCCAACATCCTCCGTGGTGGGTTCGAGCAGTACGGCGCCGCAGCCGTCGCCAAAGATCACACAAGTGGTGCGGTCGGTATAGTCAATGATGGCAGACATCTTGTCGCCGCCTATGATGATTACTTTTTTATGGGTGCCGGCCTCAATAAATTTGGCGCCGGTGGTCAGCGCATAAAGAAACCCGGAACAGGCGGCACTCACATCGAATCCGAACGCATTTTTCATACCGGTTGCATTCGATACGGTATTGGCCGTATCTGGGAAAACCGTATCGGGCGTCACCGTTGCGAAGATCACCAATTCTACATCCAACGGATCCGTATTCGTTTTAGCTAACAAGCCTTTCACCGCTTCAATGCCCATGACCGAAGTGCCCAGCCCTTCGCCTTTCAGGATGCGCCGCTCTCGAATACCCGTGCGGGTGGTGATCCATTCCTCGGACGTATCTACTAAGGCTTCTAACTCTTTGTTGTTCAATACATATTCGGGTACATAGCCCTGAACGCCGGTAATGGCGGCTCTAATTTTAGACATGCTACAGATATTTTGCAAATTGGTGGCGAAGGTAGGGATTTTTTCACACTCCCGAATACTTTACACGGGCGCAACTTTTTGTAAGAGTATGTTTAAAATTCGTTTTTGAAGTCGAAAATGATCAGATTTGGGTTCTCACGAAGCGTTTTTTGAGCTGCATAGCAGCGCTACGGAGCGAGAAAAAGGCAAAGTGAGGTTCCATAGATGAACATTTGCAGACCAAAGTATGAAATTTAAACATGCTCTAAGACTGGAAAAGGAGGATTTGCGCAACTACGAATAATAAAAATTATACTGCGTACCAATGCTGCAATAGGTTTATTCGGGCTACTTGAAGTTCCAAAATTTTGAAGATGTGTTCTATGTATCAATATGTGCAAAAAATGGCACCGTGAGCAGAAAAATTGAATTTGAATGATGAGGGGTACGAACATAAAAAGACTATTTTTGCGGCGTCTTTTAAAAAAGCGTTTTAGCGGACAACAATTACGAGCAAAAAATATTTACAGATAAAAATTGAAAAAATTATGAAGAAACATAATTTCAGCCCAGGGCCTGCCATTCTACCAGCGAGTGTACTGGAGGAAGCCTCGCAAGGTGTAGTCGAGATAAATGGCTCTGGTCTATCCATTTTAGAAATTTCGCATCGAAGCCAAATTTTCATGGCGATCATCGAAGAAGCAGAACAATTGGTGCGCGAACTATTAGCCGTTAGTGACAACTATGCCGTGCTATTTTTGACAGGTGGCGCCAGCACCCAATTTGCTATGGTGCCCATGAACTTACTCGGTGAGCAAGAAACAGCGGCTTATGTGAATACCGGTTCGTGGTCGGATAAAGCCATCAAGGAAGCCAAATTATTTGGGCATGTGGAAGTACTGGCATCTTCCAAAGAGCAAAATTATACCTTCATCCCGAAGGATTATAGCATACCTGCGCAAGCCAAATATCTGCATATAACGAGCAACAATACGATCTTTGGTACGCAGTACCATGCTTGGCCCGATACCACGCTGCCGTTGGTAAGCGATATGTCATCGGATATACTAAACCGCCCGATTGACATAGACCGCTTTGGGCTGATCTATGCCGGTGCTCAAAAGAATCTTGGCCCCGCAGGCGTAACGCTGGTGCTCATTAGGAAAGACCTTGCAGGGAAGCCGCCCCGCCCGCTGCCCGCTATGTTCAATTATCAGACGCATATTGAAAATGGCTCCCTGTACAATACGCCACCGGTGTTTCCGATATATGTGTGCTTGCTCACGCTGCGTTGGCTGAAAGCAAATGGCGGCATGCCTGCTATGGCTGCACAAAACGAAAATAAAGCGAAATTATTGTACGATGAAATTGACGCAAATCCGCTCTTCGAAGGTACGGCAGCCAAAATAGACCGCTCCCTAATGAACGTTACTTTTGCAATGCCTAACAAAGAGTTAGAAAAGCCTTTTCTACAGGCTTGCGAAGCGGCTGGTTGCGTAGAACTGAAAGGGCACCGCTCTGTGGGTGGTTTCCGGGCTTCCATCTATAATGCCATGCCACTGGAAAGTGTACAACTGCTGGTGGATGTAATGCGCGACTTCGCACAGCAACATGGCTAAGCTATTAGGATTCATTGGATGGGTGGCCGATGAGCAGCCACCCGTTCTATAAAATTTGATCAACCTTACAACCATTTACGACCCCGAAAGTAGAATAGCATCCATATAACAATACTAATCATCAGCCCCCATACTGCAAAGTAGCCATAGCGCCAGCGCAGTTCAGGCATGTTCTCAAAATTCATACCATATACCCCTACCAGAAAAGTAAGCGGTATGAAGATAGTGGAAATAATAGTGAGCAGTTGCATCACATTGTTCATACGGTAGCTAATTTCCGACAGGTACAAATCGTACAAACCATTGAGAATGTCACGATAGGTTTCTACCATATCAATCACTTGTACGATATGATCGTAGAGATCGCGGGTGAAAATGTCCGTTTCAGGCTGCACCATCGGGCAGTCGCTTTTCACAAACCAATTGATGGCTTCGCGGGTAGGCAGCATAGATTTGCGCAGCATGATCGTTTGCAATTTTAACTGATGTATTTTGCTCTTTGTCAGGTTGTTAGGTGTGTACATCACTTCTTCTTCGAGTGCTTCAATGACCTCTTGCAATTGATCGAGCACAACGAAGTAGTTGTCCACAATACTATCGGCAAGCGCATACGCCAGATAATCGCTACCCCGCTTACGGATGCGACCGTTGGCAACCCGGATGCGCTCACGCACTGGTGCAAAGGTGTTGTCGTCCTTTTCCTGAAAGGATAAAAGAAATTTAGCACCCGCATAGATAGCAACATGCTCAAGCTGTAGCTGCCTGGCCTCGCGGTCGAATGTGATGGCGTGCAATGTGATGAAAATAGCATCGTCGTAAGCCTCAAACTTGGGGCGCTGCTGCGTATCCAGAATATCTTCCAGTACTAATGGGTGTAGCCCATACTCCTTGCCCAGCGCTTCTACTAAAGAAACATTATGCAAACCCTCTATATCATACCAGGTGATGAGTGCACCTTCGGATGCCGGCGGTAGTGTATCATACACAGCATATTCAAGCAATTCCGCCTCATTATATTGAATCAATTGTACGCTAGACGATTCCATTACTTTTTCACCCGTAAAGACCAGTGTGCCAGGAGATGCGCCGGGCTTTCTGATGATCGCTCTACTTTGTTTTTTTCGTTTTTTGGATTTCATAACCTAAGTGTAATGCCTTGGTAATCAATGAATAACTTGTGTTTTCCGAATTTCCGAACCTTACAAAGATCAAAAAAAGTTAGCAGCAACTTGCATGGAAAAACCACCCTTAGAATGAAAAAAATTAGCTTGCCTTTAATTCTGACTATTTTGGTCGAAAAAATAAATCAAATCGGGTAAAACTATCCCAACTTTGTGCTGTGCATCAAAACCTACAACACCATGAAACCCAATCGAGCTTATCTATACATCCTGCTTTTTCTTCTGATAATCAGCGGATTAAGCACGGCAAGCGGTCAGCCCGAACCAGGCATATTTGAACGCCTAAGCTACAAAGAGTTGCTAAAAGTAGAGCTGACGCTTGACTTGGATTCCTTGCAGGCACTAAAAATGACCGAACTAAGCCTGCCCGCAACGTTTGCTTACAAAGATAAAAACGGGAAGCAAGAGCGCTACGCCGTGCGAATAGATGTACGGGGTAAATTTCGGCGGCGCTTCTGCCAGATGCCACCATTATTGATTACTTTTCCTAAAAAAGAACTCCAAAGCGCCGGAATGAACCGGCACAACGACCTTAAATTAGTGCCGCATTGCATGGACAATGAGCAAGGCGATGCTTGCATCCTACGCGAATACTTAGCCTACAAATTGTATCAGATACTGACGCCGCATAGCTTTCGGGTGCAACTGCTCCAAATAAAATATCGGAATAGCAACGACAACTCAAGCCTAACGCGCTACGCATTGCTTCTGGAAGATGAAGATGACCTAAAAGAAAGGCTTGGTGGCAAATTTTGCAATGCTTGCTACGGGCTTAATCCTGAACAATTTCAAGCGGAACATGCGCGGCTCCACGATCTATTTCAATATATGATTGGTAACACTGACTGGTCGGTGCCAATGCATCGCAACCTTAAAATATTGACATTTAAATCGGATAGCAATTATTTGATTGTGCCTTATGACTTTGACTTTTCTGGGCTGGTGCAGGCACCTTACGCCGTTCCTGACCAAACATTGGGCATCCATACGGTGCGGGAGCGCATATATTTGGGCTTTCCATATGCTCCAAAGGACTTGGAGCCGACCATTAAATTATTCGAGGAGCGCAAGGCTGCTTTGCTTCGGGTGGTGCGTAACTTCAAACTGCTTGACGCGGAGGAACGTCAGAATATGATACAATACATCGAATCTTTTTACAAATGTATGAATGCAGGCCTGAACCTCCATACGCCAGGTGGATGCTAGGCGCCACAGGGCGAACAAGCCTTTTAGGCTATTTCCTTATTTTATTTTTGTAACATTAAAACCCATGCTTTGAATCAAAATTTTATGTCGGCTACACGGCGCTTTTCAATTCTGTTTTTAAGCCAGCAGCAACCCCCATTAAAAAAGTCGTATTTTTGCTTACAAACTACTTTTATTTGGCGAAAGCCAGTATGCACCAATTCTCTATTTAAAAACACCAAAATGATGAAAAAACCTTTTACCCTTTTGCTAATCTTACTGGGCGTAGTCGTCTTAAACGCACAACCCGAATATCGTAGCGAACGCCCCGTGGACTTGGTATCTGCCAAAAAACGCGCAGGTATTTCCTTCGAAGCAGCCAAACCCTTCGAGCGAACCGTTAGCTTAGCACATACGCGCCCCGACTTGGATTTACCAGTGGAATCAGGCACGATACTCCGCTTGCTACCTGCCGAATTAAACAACCTATACGCGCAACGCCCCGAAGCGCTCAGCCTTCAATTACCGGTGGATGCGCATAGCCAAATCGTGCTGGAACTGGTACAAGTACAACCCTTTAGCTCGGATTTTCGCGTATCAACTGATAAAACCGCTCCGGCAATTGTAACGCTTGACATGGGGCTGCACTATCGTGGTGTGGTGAAAGATGCGCCGAATACGCAAGTCGCCATAAGCATTTTTTCGCAGGACATCATGGGGCTGATCATTGTGGATGGCAATCGTTTTGCATTGGGCAAATTGTCGCAATCGGCTGCTAATGAGTATATTTTGTATGAAGAAAAAGACTTGGATGACCATCCAGCCTTGTCATGCGCTACACCAGATGACGGGCAAGGCTACGAAAGGCATGAACTGGAAGACAACAACGTAGCTTTTCGGCAGGACAAGTGTGTGCGGCTTTATATGGAAGTAAATAATGATGTATTTAACAATAAGGGTGGCTTGCAAAACACGATCAATTATGTCACTGGCATTTTCAATCAAAGCGCTATTTTGTTTACCAATGAAAGTCTGAATTTTGTTATTTCGGAGATTTTCGTATGGACAGGGCCAAGCCCTTACACGCAAAATAGTACCTCGCAACTGCTCACAGCCTTTCAGAATAATAGCAGCAATTTCAATGGTGATCTGGCCATTCTGCTTAGTTATCGAGGTAGTGGCGGTATCGCTGCGGGCTTCAATGGTCTTTGCAATAGAATCGCCGCAATAGCATGTGCTATGCTGGTATTACATCCTCTTTCAATAATGTACCCGTTTATTCGTGGACGGTGATGGTTTTTACACACGAAATCGGGCATTTGCTTGGTTCGCGCCACACGCACGCTTGTGTATGGAATGGCAACAATACCGTAATTGACGGCTGCTCTTCTCCAGAGGGGACTTGCGTGCGCGGCAGCATTCCCGCTCAGGGCGGTACGATCATGTCGTATTGCCATTTGCAAAGCGTAGGCATTAATTTCAACTTGGGCTTTGGGCCGCAGCCAGGCAACGTCATTCGCAACCGTGTGGCGGCCGCAGCCTGCCTGAGTGGCTGCACCTCAGAACCCGATCCGGACCCGATTGATCTTTGCAGCAATGGCGTCAAAGATCGCGGAGAAGAAGGCGTGGATTGTGGTGGCATTTGCCCGCCCTGTGCACCCACTTGCTCCGACGGTATTCAGAATGGACAAGAGACCGGCGTGGATTGCGGTGGCCCAAACTGCCCGCCCTGCGCGTCATCATGCGCTACACCGGATGGGTTATTCTCGTCTAATATTGCCTTTGCAAATGCTCGATTGAACTGGAGCGCAGTGGCAGGCGCCGTAAGTTATGGCGTTCGATATAGAATCGTTGGCTCCAGCGGTTGGATCACTACGAATGCATTTGGCACTTCCGCAAATATAGGTCGCTTAGCCGTAGGCGCTACATATGAGTGGGAAGTACGCAGCAATTGTAGCGGCAACAGCAGTAGCGACTGGTCGTACACTTGTACTTTTGTAGCTGGGCAGGATAATTCGGGGGCTTGCCAAAGCAGCCTGACAACCGCTGATAATCTCGTTCAGGTATTCCCCAACCCTGCCAACACGCGCTTAGAAATTCGGGTGAACAATATACCCAGCATCCAACCTTTGCAAGTACAGCTAACCGATCTGAGCGGTCGCGTGATGCGTTTAGTACGCATGGATGCTACCAATACAACCATTCCTATGGACGTAAGCGCGCTGACGCCAGGGGTTTATATTGTAAAAGTATTCAATGAAGAGGTATCTTACCTCACTCGTGTAGTCATCCAGCGATAAACAGCAATCAAAACGGCGGGGAGCAATTGATTAAAAAAGGCTTCCTGCCGTTTTGTTCTATCAGAATCGAATGCCGCCCGACAGCTGTAGCACGCTATAACGTTGAATAGCATTCCGAAGTATATACCGCTGCTGCTCATCGAGGCGCTGCCGCAGCACATCCTGCCGGTCATTGATAACATCCCTCAAACTGTAACTCCAACGGAATCCTATAAATAAATTGTAGCTCAAATTAAAATCCGCCCCAATTTGTGAAGCGAGGTCAAGACGATAAAAATAGCGCTCTGGTCGGGTAGTAGCCTCGTAATAAGCGGACATGCGGATGGGAACTTCAACGAATACGCCATCTAACGGCAGTAGCAGCACTTCATCACTCCATAGAGGCACCTGCAGCGGATCACGCAAATAATCAAATTCTAATGCGACTCGAAATGGCGGCGTCGGCGAACCATTTGTGGTAATCCCGCTAAATAGCAACTCCCCTGTACCTTTCGATCGTAATAACTGCCCCATGCTAAAACCCGCGACAAATGTTGCCCGGCCGCTACGTAAATACATCAAAACTGGTAGTTCCAGATAGGTATTCCTTGTGGACAGCAACATGCGCCTTGTGCCAGTAGCATAGCGACGTTCATTATCAATGGTAGGAAATATCCAGTACGAAGATCCGTCGTAGCGGTACTCTGTACCTTTTTGGTTGTAAAGCAACTCCGCACGCAGCCCGAATTGGCTGGTGAGCGCGATATCCGTACCGATGCCCAAGTGCCCGCCCGTAGTGAAAAGATGCGTTTCGAGCGGTAGCCCTCGGTCGTCGTGTTCGGTTCCACCTTGTATGCGAGAGAAGGTAAGCCCCGTACGCAACGCTGGTGTTAGACGCTGTGATTTGCACACATGCACAAGGCACAGCCCTACTATTACCAAAAGTAGGCAGCGTGCATTAATCGAGTGTTTTTTGTAATATAATTCGATGTTCTGATAGTATGTCTTTCGATTCAAAGCCAACAATATTGAATCCATTCTTTAAAGCGAAAACCAGCATTCCCTTGTGGCTATTGCGGGTTTTAAAAAATATCCATTCGTACCCTTGCGCCCTCGCCCAGTCTTCCTGTGTGGCCGCCAGTGCCGCCGCTACACCCAGCCGCCGAAATGCCGGTAACACCCCGCCCATCCATGAGTAAAACTGCCCCTCGCGCTCATAGCCAGCCTTGAAACCAATAGCCTGCCCTTGCAGCCAAGCTGCCAGCATCAGGTGTGGCACGCCCTCGAAGCGCCTGTAGTATTCTGCCTCCGCATACGGGTTTGTTAGTTCGGGTATCTGTTGAGCAATAGCCACTATGGTCGGCACGTCAGCCATACGAATTACTGGCAGCTCCACTATAGTTGGTTCATTTCTGAATTTATTTGTCAATTTATATTTTAATTACAATTTTAAAAACCTAATAATCAGCGATTTGTAATTAAACCATTGCCGTGTGCTGTGCCGCGATGTAAGCGGCGTCGTATTCCTGTAGAAGATGCGCCAATTGCAATGTGATAGCGCCGGGTTTACCATCGGCAACCATCTGATCATCAATTTGTACCACCGGAATAGCCCCTTTCGTAGTGCTGGAAATGAATACTTCTTTGGCATTCAGCAAATCTGCGAGCGATACGTCGCGTTCTTGTACGGTTAAATGGGCTTTGGCCACCTCCAGAATATTCTTGCGCGTAACACCAGCGAGTATTTTCTTGTCGGGCGTAGCAAGAACATCGTCGGGCGTAACAATAAACACGTTGGATCGCACCCCCTCGCGCACAAAACGCCCGTCATGATAAATGATTTCAATTGCCCCTTGCTGACGCATCTGTCCAGCTAAGCGAATACCTGTTAGATAGTTAATCGTTTTTGCCTCCGGCACTTCGCGCTGAAATTCATGGAGCATCACGCGCACCCCCTGCTGCACGACTTCGTTGGGATAACGAGGCATATCATGCTCTAATATCAATAAATTGGGGCGTATTGGGGTGTAGCCGTCCTCCGCATAGCCCCCCGTGAGCACTAATCGAATGGATGCATCGGATTGCTCATTCGCTTTTATCAAATTTAAAATATGTATTTTCAACTTATCTAAGCTAATGGGCAATTCCAAATGCAGCAAAGCAGCAGAGCGTTGGAATCGAGCCACATAATCATCTATATACATTGGAACCCCCTCGCGCACTAAAAAATAGTCGAATACACCATAGCCACGCAGTATAGCCAAGTCGGTGATACCCAGAGATGCTTCCGACGAGGGAACAATTTGTTCATTGACATAGAAAAACCGAAACATACGTCGTTTATTTTCAGACAAACATAATAAAGAGTTGTCAAAACGTCAGAAAATACCTTGTTTTGATTTTTATTAGATTCGCAATTCCGATGACGTTTTACGTATCTTGCGATTCAAAATCAATAATTACCCATGACCATTTTGCTGTTGCTTGCAGGCATCATCTTATTAATTGTAGGGGCAGAAGCGCTGGTGCGAGGTGCTTCGCGTATTGCTACGGCTATTGGCATTTCTCCTTTGGTGGTGGGTCTTACGGTAGTTGCCTTTGGCACCAGTTCGCCAGAGTTGGCGGTAAGCCTGATGTCCAGCTTCAGTGGCAATGTAGATATCGCTGTAGGTAATGTGGTGGGCAGCAATATTTTTAATGTACTGTTTTTGCTGGGGCTTACGGCGCTCATTGTGCCGCTCATCGTAGCGCAACAACTGATATGGTTTGATGTGCCAATTACGATAGGTATTTCCTTTCTGATGTTAGCCTTAGGATGGGATGGCAGGCTCAGCCGTATAGATGGGCTTCTTTTGTTCTCCATACTGATAGCTTACAATCTGTTTTTGATTCGCCAAAGCCGAAAAGAAAAAAGCGTGTTGGTACAAGTGCAATATGAACAGCAATTTAAAGATCGCAACAACAAGCGCTGGATGATCAATTTAGCATTAGTTGCTTTGGGGCTGGCAATGCTCATTCTTGGCTCTCGCTGGCTGGTGCAAAGCGCTACAATTATTGCTAAAGACTTGGGTTTGAGCGACTTAATCATCGGGTTAACGGTGGTTGCCGCTGGTACTTCCTTGCCCGAAGTAGCCACTTCCCTAATTGCCAGTCTTCGTGGCGAGCGCGACATTGCAGTCGGCAATGCCATTGGCAGTTGTATTTTCAATATTCTGGCGGTGTTGGGCCTGTCGGCTTTGATTGCACCCAAAGGCATCCCGGTATCGGCGGCAGCGCTACAATTTGACATTCCAATTATGATTGCGGCTGCAATTGCCTGTTTGCCTATCTTTTTCACGGGCCACCGTATTTCTCGATGGGAGGGTGCAGTCTTTTTGGCATATTACATTGCTTACACCGTATATCTCATCCTTGCAGCCACAGAACATAAGAATCTCCATGTTTTTGATACGGCTATGATTTGGTTTGTGATACCACTTACCCTGTTTACAATTTTTGCGACGGTGGTTCGGGCCATATGGCAAGGCAACACCAATGCGAGCTAAACGCTGGGGCAAAATGTAAAATTTATAAAAATTTGAAAATCAATTATTTAGAAGCAAAAGGCGGGTGGTAATAGGGAATAGCATTGCGTACTTCATTCATTGAATGCCCTTCGGGAATAGATTCGTGTCAAGCACCATATTTGTCAATAAAAGCCTCTTCTGAAGATCCTCCTTTACGATTTTGCTCAGCTAAGTTCCAATGATCGGTGGATGTTGTTTGCATCCACAAAGCGCCCGACTTACGAAAAACCTGTACACTCAGCCCAAATTGATCGAAAAAAGCCTTTTCAAACTCGGCTACTGTCATGTGTTCGTCCATTAGAAACTCGCCGGTATTGTCTCTGTTGTAGTCCGGATGACGGGCCTCAGCAATTGTTTTGTTTTCATTGATTTGCTCTCGTACCGACGAGCCTTCGCCAACCAGATGAGGTGTAGCATAGAATTGAACACGTAGGTAAGGAAAGCGCTGCGAGAATGCCTGTTGAATGTCTTTTAGTTTTTTGCTGCCTGTGATTACCATAACTGTAGCTATTTTGAGGGTTCGGAAATAAAATTTCTCTTTAATAAGAACGCTATTTGTCTGCAACTTAATTCCCCAAAGGCTAAGAAATTTATGCTGCAACTGCGCCACCGGCAAGATTTTGCTTCCGCAATTAGGCTGCGCCAATCTTATTTGCTGTAATACCATTTTCAATTGGAAATGATGTATTTGTTTATTCTCAAAAGCTTGTTTTTCGATACTTTACAAAATCTAAAATCGAACTTCTAAAATTGTATATAATATTATATGCCGCTAAAAGTGCCCCATCTGGGTAGGTAAAATTACATTAAAATCAAAAATCACACCAACTTTCTGGTGCCTTACAAGTGTCTTACAGATTAGAATCTGTTTTGTAAAATACAAAAAAATCCAATCATGAAAACACCTTTCATACTGCTCACGCTCGGTGGAGCTATGTTGCTCATGCAATGTACCGACACGGTGGAGGGGCCGCGTGGCACCGATTTCGCTTGCACGGACACACCCGATGTGTGCTCCCTCACCAAGGATCAAAATGTCTTCGGTTTTGACCTGTTTCA
>CALMSP010000226.1 GCA_937872405.1 uncultured Saprospiraceae bacterium
CTTTTGCTCCGAGGCGCCAGGGGGCGGGGTTTTTCAGCATACCTCCCCCGATGTCGGCAGGGCATGAACATAGCAAGCGCACCAAATGCACATGGGCTACATTTCATGCTGCAGTTCCCTGCTTACAATCTGATGGGTAGTAATGGAATGAGGTAAAATCTTAACCGCGAAGTACATTTTTTTCAAAAAAATATCGTTTTTTGCTCAAGCAGGTAAATCAAGCGCTTTTATGCTTTTTAAATTCAAAGGATTAAGTGACAAGCAACTAGTAGAAGCCATCCAGCATGGCCCGTCTGAGGCACTGTATGAAGCGGCATTGATTCAGTTGTATGAACAATTTGAAAGCAAGGCGATAAAATACTTACTAAAAAGGCATCAAGTAAATAAGGAAGAAGCACAGGAAATCACAAGAGAAGCACTCATTAATTTAATCGAAAATATTCAGTCAGCTAAATACGAAGGGCGGGGTTCATTATATGGATATTATATGGGCATTCTAAAAAATCAGGTGAAAACCTGGATGAATCAACGCCACAATTGGGAGCCACCTGACAGCGCCGCCGACGATGCTCAATCTCCTGAAAATCAGTTTCTTGCTAAAGAAAGCTGGCAAACCATAGAACACATACTGGCACAATTGAGCAACCCCAAATGCCGAGAAATTTTGTTGGCAGCAGACGACGAAAGTACAGAAGAATTAGCCGCGCGCTTGGGCTATGCCAGCGCCAATACCCTGTACGTCATGCGCAATGAATGCAAGCAAAAGCTAAAGGAAATTTTGCAAAAAAGAGGGTACAACGGAAAGGATGGAAAAAAATAAAGACCATATCATCGGAGGGTACGTTCGGGGGAATATCTCGGCGGAAGACCGGGCCTGGTTGGAGCAAGCCATGCAGGAAGACGCCGCGTTGGCCGCTGAGGTGCAAGCCCTGCAATTAGAGCATACCATTGAGCGCTACCTTGCTGGTAAAATGAGTGAAGCAGAGCGTACCGCTTTTGCCTCGCAAATAGCAACTAATGCCGAGTTGCAGGAAAAAGTACAAATGGAAAAGGCCGCCCAGCAATTTTTGCAGCAAGCTCGTCGAATGGAATTACACAAAGCCTTGGATAAGGCAGCTCAAAAAAGCCAAGAAATAAAAACACGACAACAGCCATTCAAAAAAGGATTGTTATTTACTATTTTATTAATAACCATAGCTTTTATTATACGTTGGATTGCTTTCCCTTCAAACAATGAACATGGACTGCAACAGCAAAATCAACCGAGTAGAAATGACACCATGCGCCTCAATCAATCAACTAATGATACAATTGTTCGAGATACCCCATCTTCTGTAATTCCAATGAATCCAAAGCCGGACACCGCCGGATCCAAGAATAAATACCTTATAATCGCGATGCTCGACGAGTATGATCGAAAAAGGTTCGATCTGCCAGCCATTAGAAGTGATGCTATCGTTAATGATTGGCAAATTGACTACCAAAACGGCGATTATGATATGGTTATTAATAAGCTCAATCCTCTGATAAACAAAGACTTATTGGATAATGATACCGCTCGTTTAGCATTGGCATTAGCGTTGTACTATCATATAATACCTGATTATAATAAAGCTGTTGCTCAATTTGATATTCTTATCAAAACAAATTCAATATTTCTTGAAGAAGCCCGCTGGTTTAAGGCGGTAGTACTGCTTCGGCAAAATAAAATGCAAGATGCCATAATTATATTACAGACCATCGTTCAAGAAAAAGAAGCCGCCTTTAATAAACGCAAAGCCAGCGAGCTACTTGCACAATTAAGGCGCAATTGACTGCATGTACCCCCAGGCTACGTAAGGTGCCCAAACGTTAGGAGGCAGCTCTCGTCGGCTTCGGTCAGGATGGTCAAGATAATTAAGTTTGGCTTGGCGCAAGGCGCAATCTATCAGATAGCCTTCATTCAAATATTTAAAAAAATAATTCATAATTTCTTCACTGGCAGTGTTTTCTACCTTCCATTGCCCAACAATCATCCCCGGACAACCAGCATAGGCAAACCCTCTCGACAAGCCCAGCACCCCTTCGCCAGGCTGCACAAAACGGCTGTTGCCGGAATCGCAGCTACCCAGAATCGCCAACTTGGCGCGTATGCGCATCGTGTAAAGTTCTGCTAAGGTTAAGGTATCCAGATAGGTGGGCGTGTCTTGCACAAACAACATCCGGTTATCTAATGGTCGGATGGCATCTAATTGCGAATGCCCAGAGAAATGGAGAATATCGAATGAATATTTTTTCATTACTTCTTTGAATGTAGCCTTTGTTACTTGCTGGCCACGCCAGGCTTCTGCTTGTTGCGGAAAATATTTCACTTTAATTACGCTCACTTCATGAAAAGAAGGAAAGCTACTTTTGCTGTAATCTGGTTCAAATCCTCCGTATCGCAGATGCTGCGCGCCCTTATTATCTTTTTGCAAATCATTTACTTCCACTAAAAAACTCAGCGATGGGGCATAACTAATAGCATACTTCCTGAGTAGATAGGGAAATTCTTGGCTTTGCTCAAACCCTTTTTCTTTAGGCACGACATGCGGTTGGGTCAGTAAAAGTTCAAAGTTTAGCTGCCGTAAGGGGCCATCTGGTATTACAATAAGGCGTTGTGTTGCTTGCAATTGTGATGCTACCGGTTGAATAAGTGCATCATATAGTGCTGCTGCACTTGTCAAATACGCCTGTACCCCATTTTTATCTATATTAAATTTGCTATCGGCAACCACTTGCATCATGTCATTTATGTTTGAAGAAAGTGATACCGACGTTTTAATCAACTGTATAATAGGTTCTTTTTGTGCATGTAATAGTGTAAGGAATATAATCGTATCCGAATAATAAAAATAAGCCAACACCGCAGTGGTATCATCGTTTAATGTCGCTTGTACCGTATTTAAATCTGGAATGTTATCTGAATAAACCAAGTTATAATAACTGGGGAAGTTTTCCTGCACACTTTCAATATGTACCTGAATTTGATTTTTGATTTTTATTAATTGCTGCGCATAATTTTCTATCACATCCGTTGTACCGGTATGTATTGCTAATTCTATTTGTTTTCTAAGATACAACAAAGAATCGCGTAAGATTGCTGCTTCTGCTAAGGCATCATCAGATACATCGCGTGACTGTCGTAAGGTAAGTAATTGGCTACGCAATAAATAGTTTTTATTATGCTCTGTAATCCAATACATTTTTTTCATATAATCTGCATCCTGCGTTTTCTGGTGTAAAATATAAGTTGCCATCATCGCATCTTGATACAAAGAATTATAAGTAGCATTCAAGTTAGCAATGTTTATCTCATCCCATACGGAGCCGCGCTCCGATATTGCAAATTTATTTAGTTCATGATGTTGTCTTATAATAGCTGATTCATAAAATAGCAACGCTTGTGCGAGCAATGGCGTGCGTTGGTTGGGTTCCAGCAGGTATTCCATTTCCAATATTTTGCCACGCAGATATAATAACCATAGCGTCAGCGGATTATCCGGCATCATTTGCGCTTCGTATTCTATTTGACCAAGCATAACTTCCTCGGATGTGTTAGGATGAGATAATCGCCAAGCTTGCTCAAAACAGGTATTCGCCTGCGCTGAATCGTCATTTCTAATACTTGTGATACATAATATTCCATAAATAGAACTCCAAAGGGATAGATCCATCAACTTTGGTGTGCGTTGCAGCGCCTGCTCCATTGTAGTAACTAGAGCGTTTACTATTTGGCGGCTTTCTTGCGTCTGTTTAGTTAAAGATAGTAGTGCTGCCTTCTCTGATAAAATAAGTGCGCTTAGCTGAGTTTTGGTCATACGAGCAGCGTGAAAAAGTTTTACACTATCTGCTCTTTGAGCATACCACAAAGCAGAATCTAAGTGCTGCTCAACGATCAGATCAGTTATCCCTTGGCGTAAGCGATTACTTCCTAAAAAATAATGAATCATGCTTAATTGAGCGGCTGACCCAGGAATATTGCGCAATAATTGGCGGGCTTTATCAAAATATATTTCGCTATTCAGATCGCCTGTTATACGCTGGCGGGAAGCTGTCAGGACGCTGGTGCCAGCATTGAGCCAAGCGTTCGCTTCTTCGACCATACTGTTGGCTTGTTGGTAGTAATATGCTGCGCGCAGATTACAAGTAATACCTGCCTCTACATTCCATAAATGATTGAGTGGATCTCCCATATACGTGTAGATGCTTCCCAACGCAAATGGCAGGTATTGTTTTTCCATTTGCTTCTGATAAGATTCCAGCAAGTGCCCTAAACAACGCACATCCCAATAGTTGTTTTTTGTTAAGTCGGGCGATTGTAGTTTAGGGGGCAAGGATTCAAGCACCGCTAATGCCTCTCGGTAGCGTCCGGTTTCTTCCAGCACGACGCCGTAGGTAAAATCCGCTATAATTTTTTCAAAAAGACTAAGTATGTCGGTATGGCGTGCGGCAAAATCAAGCCCCCAATGGGCGTACCACATAGCGGAGTCATAATTCATCATTTGTACAAACCCACGTACCATCAAGCTATTAGAGCCGAGTACACCGTCCAGATAATTGTGAGTACTGCATAACGCCTGCGTGCGGCGAGCCGCTTCAATTGCTGATTGGTAGCGCCCAAGTTCCATTTTTAGGTTCACTTCGAATAGTGCTTTCGAGAGGTCCTTGTAAAATTTTTCTGATTCGTCACAGGACTGTGCTTGAACCGAAGTGAGGAGTGTGCATAAAAGAAACATCCATAGTAATGACAATGAGCGAGGTATCATGTTTTTTTGATTTGGATTTTTAGTGATTATTTTTTAATGATGTAAATATTGTAAAATTTTATTGCTTTAAGCTCTTTTTGGGAATAAGTATTTTACCAATTTTTTGATTGGATGAATTTTAAAAAAAACAAAATAATTTAATATATAAAAAACTAAAAAATAGTGAATTATAAAAGTGAAACCTGTATCTATCTCTAAAATAATTGCTTGCAAATTATGAGATATGATACACTCAAGGTGAATTGTATTTTAATAGACTTCTGGAGCAAAAAACTTTTGTTCATACACGCTTCATCAAGTTTTTTTACAAAAAGTGAATGTTGTGCAACGCTTTCCTTTCTAAAACAAACTCACATACCCAAAATGTACCTTCGGCGCACTGAAATCAATGGCTTCGCCCTGGCGGGTACCGGCGGCCACGCTCAGCCCGAATAGCCCAGCTTTGGTTTCGAAGGTGATGCCCGCGCCAAAACCAAAAGGGAAGAAGCGATCTCGGCGGGTGGCGGTGTGGTCTTCTACGTAGGCGTAGTCGCCAAATGCATAGAGGTAGGAGTTCTGCCCAATGAGCAGGCGGTACTCAAGCGTGGCTACGGTGTAGCGGGTCGCAAAAATCAATTCCTCATCAAAGCCGCGCAACAGGCGATTGCCACCAATACGGTATTGTTCATTAAGATACACGGGTTCGTTAGAAAGGATATAAGCGCCTTGCACTTGGAGCTTGAGCGTGGCTCGTTGGAAAAGGGGAAAAAATCGTTCGGCTTGCATGCTCAGGCGGTACTGCAAACTCCGAAGTGTCAAAGAATCGTAGAGGCTTTCATTCGTAGTATCCGTCAGGCGATTGTTGCGCCGGATTTGTCGGGTACCAACGGCACTGCGCAACGTCATGTTCCAGCCTTGGCGGGGGTTGAAGCGATAGTCCAAGTTTTGCCAGGCGTAAGCGAATCCGACATTCGTGTAGCGGACATCGAGTGCAGCGGGCAGGCGTGTGCCACCCGATAAGATAGCATCTGTGCTGAGCAGGTTGGAACTGCGATTATTCCAAAATATTTTAAAATAGTTGCCGCCTTCAAGTAAATATTGGACGCCCAAATCGGTTTCTACATCTAAATAAGTGGTGTCTCTTTTATATAAATTAAACTTGGCGTCCATGCCAAATGGTAAATTGAGTAAATATGGATAATTAAACTGCAGATTTAATTCCTGTGTTTGGGGTCGAAGGGCTTCAAATTCTGCATAAATCCGCTCGCCGCGCCCGAATTGGTTATACAATTCGCCATTAAACGAACCCGTCACGAGCACCCGATTTACTTGTGTGCTGTTGGGGAGTACACCAATTAAAAAGTCGAAGCGACTGGCACGGCGCTTGCCCAAATCCAAGGCTATGGTGGCGCCTTCCGCTCCAAAGCGCACGTCAGGGTCTTTTTTTAGACTCACAAAAGGCAACTCCCGCAGTCGCCGCCGCGCCCGTAGCAGTTGTGCACGATTGTACGGCGTGCCCGGCCGCAGCCCCAAGTAATGGCTCAGGTAGCTTTCAGCGATTTGGAGTTCGCCGCTTAGCTCCAGACCAGCGATCTGTACGAAGCGCCCCAGTTCCATCATCAGGCGGGCGGATACCTGCTCTTGGTCGAACTGCAAGCTGTCCAGCCACACCCGCGCAAAGGGATAGCCACTGTTTTCGGCAATCGTGAGTAGCCTTTCCTGTAAATGTTGTAAGTGCTTGGGCGAAAACGGCCGCTGCTGGTACAGGCGCTGTCGAAAACCGCTTTCTTGCAAAAAACGGCTTGCCACGTTTCCATTTTGTAAGTTGCTTAAAGTGTAGGGTTTGCCGAGGTGTAGCAGTGCAACCCAGGCATCACCCACGCGCGTGAGCGTATCCACGGAGGCTTCGAGATATGACAAATGATGCAATTGGTAAATAATATGCTGCAATTCATTTACAATAGATAATGAATCGGTGTGTTTTGTTTCAAATTTAATGTTTTTTTGTAAAAAAGTAGGATCAGCATCCAGCGGTAAAATACGCAACTGCCAAGCGACATCTTGCGCCTCAGTCGGCAGGATGTGCACGGTGAGCACCATTGTCATCATAATGTATCGCCAAAACGGAAGCTGCATGCTGCCTGATATAGTTGTTCGCTTACAACGTTTCGTAGGGGCTTACCATTGTAAAAGTAGGGCGGTAAATTCTGCATCGAAAATGCGCGTCCGATGCAAACATTGTACATTAAGGACATTTTTGACAGGTCAGAAAATGGTTGGCAGCCCATAATTCCGTTAATAACTGTTAAAAACTGTGTCAGGCAATAGGTTTCGGCTATTTTTGGCGCTACAGATCAAACGCTTATAACTATGCCTGATACCAAATTCAATACTCCGGCCGCTGAAAAGCCTCCGATTTTCCGCACCTGGAATCACTTCTATGCCTTCGTACTGGCGCTACATGCTGTGATTATCCTACTTTTTTATGTATTTAAAATGGCTTATGCTTAGCGTAAGTTTTTCACGCATCACAATGAATATCAATCATGAATACATTAGACTGGATTGTTATGCTTGGTACCTTGCTGGGCATTGTCGTGTATGGACTTTGGAAAACCCGACACATCCGCACTTCCCGAAGCTACCTACGCGGCGATGACGACTTGAAGTGGTGGACGATTGGGCTGTCCATTATGGCTACCCAAGCCAGTGCGATCACCTTCCTATCCACACCGGGGCAGGCTTATGACGATGGAATGCGGTTTGTACAATTTTATTTTGGTATGCCTTTAGCAATGGTTTTTTTGTGCGTCGTGGTGCTACCTATTTACTATCGGCTCAAGGTTTATACGGCTTATGAATACCTCGAAACCCGATTTGACCTGAAAACCCGCACGCTTACGGCTATTCTGTTCCTCATCTCGCGGGGCTTGGCGGCCGGGCTTACGATCTACGCGCCTTCCATTATACTCTCGGCTATAATGGGCTGGCCGCTCAATTGGACCATTTTCCTCATGGGGATTTTTGTTATTTTTTACACGGTCATGGGAGGCACCAAAGCAGTAAGTGTTACGCAGAAGCAGCAAATGTTCGTCATTTTGGCGGGTATGTTCATTGCCGCTGCTATTCTGGTATTTAAATTGCCCAAAGATATTAGCTTTGGAGATGCGGTACGTTTGGCGGGCAAATTAGATAAGCTCAATACAATAGATTTCTCATTCGATTGGAACAATCGCTACAACTTCTGGACGGGCATGTTCGCCAGCGTATTTTTGTTCCTGTCGTACTTTGGTACCGACCAGTCGCAAGTGCAGCGCTACCTGTCGGGGCGGTCGCTCACCGAAAGCCGTATCGGGCTGCTGTTCAATGGTGTTTTTAAAGTGCCCATGCAGTTTCTCATTTTGTTTGTCGGCATTCTGGTGTTTGTATTTTTCCAATTTAATCGCCCACCATTACATTTTAATAATGCCAATGTAGCCTTATTACAAAATACAGCCGCCGAAGCGCGCTACCAGGCTTTGGATATCGAACATAATGCCATTTTTCAGCAGCAGCAGCAAGCCATGCGTCGCTTAGTAGAAGCAACAAATAAAAACGATGCATTTGCGATACAAATGGCACAAGTGTATGTGGCTGAGCTTCGCCAGCAAGAACAAAGCCTTCGGGAAGAAGTAAAGCAACTCATCAGCGAACAAAACCCGCGCGCTCAAACCCGCGATACGGATTATGTTTTTCTCACTTTTGTTATCAATTACTTGCCGGTAGGTATAGTAGGCTTATTGCTGGCCGTCATTTTCAGCGCCGCATGGTCATCCACGGCATCCGAACTCAGTGCCCTGGCAACCACTACCGTCGTAGATATTTATCGGCGCTCTTTTATCAAAAACGCTACCGATCGCCACTATTTACTTGTGTCTAAAGGTTTTACCATGCTCTGGGGCGCAGTTGCGTTGAGCTTTGCGGCGGTAGCCAATTTGTTTGAAAACCTCATTCAAGCGGTCAATATTATTGGCTCGCTTTTTTATGGTGTAATTTTAGGCATCTTTTTTGTTGCCTTTTTTATGAAAAAAATTGGCGGCAACGCTACGTTCTTAGCTGCGCTTATCGGCGAAGCCATTATATTGGGCATTTACTTTTTTGGCAATGTGGCATTCCTCTGGCTCAATTTGATTGGTTGCGCAGTGGTGATGCTTTTAGCAGGTATGATACAATTATTAAGCGACTTAGCAGTCAGCAGCAGACGATGATTTGATTTTAAATAACTAAAAACCAGTTTTTTATGATATTCACAATATCACAATATCACAATATCACAATATCACAATATCACATAGTGTCTAAATATAATATTTTAAGGCAAATTATTAGCCTACCGCCGCCGCATGCGCACAATGAAATCGCGGATGACGCGGTCGAGGCGCGGCTGCTCTAATGGACCGGTTTGTTGGGTCAAAAAAGACACTTCCGTTTCGCCGGTTTTGGTATTTACCACGGCAATATTAAGGCTCGAGCGCGTCCGGTTGCTGTTACTTGCCGGCGGATTGTCAAATTGATACCGCAGGATATAATCAGAGGGTTTTTCATCCATGTAAGGGATATTAATGACCATTTGCCCGGGGCGAAACAAGCTGGTATCCATCGGGAACATCGGGCTGGGGAACCCAGTAGCCCCCGGTAGCCGGAAGCTATTATCCGATATCACTCGAAAATTATTGATCAGCAGAAAATGCTCCAGCCGCCCGGCCAACACGTCGTTGGTATTGAGGGTGACAACCTTGAACGTTGCGTCTTGATTGAATGCCGGCGAGCGGAAAAACGTAGCCTGCTGTACGCCACAGCTCGTGCCAAGGAGCAGCATAAGCCCTGCCGCCATTATCATTACTATGTGTTTCATGCAGTTGTGATTTGATACTTGGTTCTATAAATTCCGATAAAGGTAACGTAGTTTGGGGTGTAATTTATTTTTTCGGAGCCGTATTATAAAATCTATTTCTATTGCTTTCGCAACAATCACTTCCGCCATAGGGCACGGCGCTATGCTCGGAGTTCATAAATTCATAACATAAAAAAATTGCGATATCCGGTCATTTTTTGCTATTTTAGCGTGACTTTTTTCAAAACTCCCGTCCAAAGGGGGTATTTCAATTTTTTTAAACAAAAAAACTCCTCAACCTATGTCTGTTAAATCTAAATACCAAACGGTGCTGACCTTAGGCGAACAAATTGGAACTAAAGACGGCTACTTGGAAGAAGTAGATGGCAAATTGCGCATCGGCGGAACCGTAGAAACGCAGTACCTTAAAAATCAACTGTGGGACAAGATTAAAGAAATCGGCGGCGCTGATCCTTCGGATATTGCAGCGGATATTAAAGTGGAAGTGACCGACTACTACCACAAGCACACGGTAGCAAAAGGCGATACCCTATCGAAAATTGCGAAGCATTATTACGGCGAAGCCAACAAGTACATGCATATCTTTAATGCGAATAAAGACACGCTGAAAAACCCAGACCTGATTCATCCAGGGCAGGAATTGGTGATTCCTTTTGAATAAATAGCATATATCCTGCCGTATTCACGCAGAAAGGGCTGCATTTCGTTATTAGAATGCAGCCCTTTTACCTTCGTATTTGGTGCTTTGCAGCTTAGAGCATGTTTAAATTTCATACTTTGGTCTGCAAATGTTCATCTATGGAACCTCACTTTGCCTTTTTCTCGCTCCGTAGCGCTGCTATGCAGCTCAAAAAACGCTTCGTGAGAACCCAAATCTGATCATTTTCGACTTCAAAAACGAATTTTAAACATACTCTTAGTTATAGAGAACGGTTAGCGCGAGGCTGTCATTGCTCGTGAATAGCCGATTAACGTTAAAACCAATACAAGCCAGCATCCAAGAGTTCGCCTCTGGGGTAGTAGGTGTGCCGGGTATGTGTACTGCGCCAATACCAGTAGCTATCTGCCCTTCATTGCCGCCGGAGCCGCAGCTGAAGCTACGATTCATGAAATCCGTGTGGCGAAAGCCAATGCAGTGGCCTAATTCATGCGCGATGATCGTGGCGATGTAGTTCTGCCCGCCGTTGCCGATGTTATTCACACTCATTTCAACCTTCCAGAACGGATTACCCGTACCACTTGGAAAGCCCGCCCTTGCCAAAAAGGTTGCCCCTGGCTCGGCTGGTTGTATGATAATGTTGGGGGTACCGCTGGTTACACGCTGGAACGTGAGCCGCAAACCAAGCGCATTAAACCGTTGGAGTGCAATATCGGTAGCCGTTACGTAAGCTGCTGGTAATCGAGGGCTTACACCTACCTGAATGACGCGCGGCAGGCCTTGCACCAGATTGAACGTGCGATATTGCTCGGAATGCGGAAAGCGAACATCCAGCGGGGCAGCCGCTTGCAGGTTCTCATCCGTTAGCCAAATATCACCTTCTACCAGGTACCCGTCATCGAGCTTCACAGCGTCTTTAGTATCGAAGCCAAGCGCCGCAATCTGTTTTAACACCTCCTCCGATACGCTACGGTCACTTGCCGTGTCTGTAATCTCTCGGTCGCAAGCAGTAAAAACAAGACTTACCAATAAGATCAGTAATGGGGTTGTAATGATTAACTTGTTTTTCATGTTTTAATAAATTTTAAGTGTTATAAAAAGCAATTAAGTAAATTCATATGCTGATACGAAAATAAGTCATTGAAAATCAATGTAACTACGCATTGAAATTAAATTATATTATTTAACAGTTTAAAATTTTACAAAATCATTTACCGATTGTCTAAAATTTTTAAAAACCATGAACGCTTGGAAATAATAGCCACGCGCGATGAAGGCGGCATAGCTTGGATGTAAAAATCGAAGCAGATGATCATGAAGAAGAAAATCCGAATGAGTTGGTCGAAGCGGATTGAATTGTATGGAGTTATCGGATTTTCAGGGTTACGCAATTTAGAACGGCTAAATATAGGCTTTATTATGTTGTCTCAAAAATTTTATTCAAAATATTTTCGCAAACGCCATTTAAAAATTGCGTCAAAAGGATAATTTTATCATATTATTTTGAATTTTACACTGGAATTGCTGTGGTTTAAGTATCTTACACCTCATTCTTTATTTTCTTAAAATGAATATACCATGCTGACAATCAATCCAGTACGTCTTTCATTGTTTCTTAATTATTTTGTATTTGCCATTTTACTCAATAGCGTAGGTATTGTCATTCTAAAATCGCAGAAAGTTTATGGCGTAGATGAGGTGCAGGCCAGCACACTCGAATTATTCAAAGACCTGCCCATTGCTATTGTGTCTTTTCTGGTGGCATCATTTTTGCCGCGTATTGGCTATAAACGTGCCATGTTAATTGGGTTGGGTATCGTTGTATTTGCGTGCATCGGCATGTATGTGGGCAACTCGTTTATGGCAGCCCGCTTGCTATTCGCGGCGGTGGGCGTATCATTTGCACTCATCAAGGTCTCGGTATATTCGGTGATTGGGCTGGTGACCAACAATGAAAAAGAGCACAACAGCCTGATGAGTCGTATTGAAGGGTTTTTCATGTTTGGCATTGCTTTAGCATACTTTTTGTTTCCAGCTTTCAACACGGGCGCGCCCGATAGCTGGCTGAATGTTTATTGGCTATTGGCGGGGCTGGCAGGCGTCTCTTTTCTTTTTTTTTTTTTTTGCAAATTTTATCAAGTTTACGAAATTCCTGGCGCCGACCTTGCCGACGATTTCCGGCAGATGTTTTTATTAATGACCCGCCTTTTGGTGATCGTATTTGTCATTAGTGCTTTCTTGTTTGTGATGATCGAGCAGGGTATTATGACCTGGCTGCCTACCTTTAATGATCGGGTGCTCCAACTCCCTGAAAACATTAGCATTATGATGGCGAGTATTCTGGCGATATCATTGGGCGTAGGTCGCTTCTTGGCGGGCTATCTTACGCAGCGTATTTCTTGGGTGTGGGTGCTTGCGGGGTGCATTGCAACAGCCATGGCGCTGGTTGTATTTGTACTACCACAAGCCGTTAGTACAGACGTGGGGAGCATCACGCGCCTATCGGATATTCCATTTATTGGTTTTGCTTTTCCTTTGGTTGGGCTATTCATCGCACCCATTTATCCGCTACTTAACTCGGTGGTATTGAGCGCTTTACCTAAAAAATTGCACAGCCCCATGTCTGGTTTGATCATTATTTTTTCTGCCTTGGGCGGCACACTTGGCTCCCGACTCATCGGATTATTATTCAAAAATGTTGGCGCAGCAAATGCATTTTATTATACGCTCATCCCTATGGCTTTGCTAATGCTTGCACTGCTTCTATTGCGAAAATTAACGAAAGAAACAACAACGGAACATTAATTACTATGATAATTTTGTAAACAACAACGGGATATTTTTGATTCAAATTTTATACATTTTTAAAAACGAAAAAATTTTTAAAAGTGAATTAGAAAATTATTTCATAACATTTTCAATTGAATGTAAAGTTTTTTATTTTTTAAATTATTGTTCTTCAGTGATTTATGATGAAAAAAATCAGTTTTTGTAAATCAAAGATGGCATTATTTTCTAAATTATGAAAGTAAAATTGATTTTCTGGTTAAAATAACTTTCCGCTCATATTACATACCGATAAAACTGTCCGGTTCAGGACAACTTGCCTTTGGTGCGTTTTTTATATTTGTTGCCGGAGAATAACATCCAAAGTTGCTAATTTATACGTAGCTTTATACGTACAAAATCGCCTTTGCCTATATGCACATCGCCATCATCGGAAACGGCATCGCCGGCAT
>CALMSP010000227.1 GCA_937872405.1 uncultured Saprospiraceae bacterium
AACTGCCCAAAACTTTGGGCTTGCATGCGCGCTTGATGAGCGCTGAGCGCGTGACGCTGGAAGTGAAACCCGAGGAAATTGTGTAGCGCAAGTAGGCTGTTGCGAGCAATTGACCGTAAGCAACAGCCTATCTTCACTTGTCGTTGCGTATAGCTTGCAAAAATTCTGAACGGACGCTCTCATGCAAAAACTTACCGCTATAATCCGTGGTGATGGTGGCACTATGATCATGCTCTACCCCGCGCATCTTCACACACATATGATCGGCTTCAATATATACAGCTACATCATCCGTCTTTAAAATGCGTCGAAGTTCATTAGCTATTTGCACGGTAAGCCGTTCTTGTACTTGTGGCCTACGAGAGAAATAATCTACAATTCGGTTGAGCTTGGAAAGCCCGATCACCTTACCGGAGGAAATATAGGCAATATGTGCTCTACCTATTATCGGTAGAAAATGATGCTCGCAAAAGGACTTCAGCGTAATATTTTTTTCCACCAACATCTGGCGATAGCGGTACTTATTATCAAAAAGTGATACTTCTGGCTTATTTGCAGGATTCAAACCATAGAAAATTTCCCGTACAAACATTTTAGCTACCCGACGTGGTGTATCGTTGAGAGAGTCATCCTGCAAGTCCAATCCCAATATGTCCATAATCTCGCGGAAGTGCGCTTCTATTTGCGTCATTTTTTCTTCATCACTAAGCACAAAAGCATTTGTTTTGAGGGGTGTTTCGTAGTTTGGCTCCACAGACAACAGTGCTGCCATGCCGTTTTGCAACGAGGCATCTGCATGGCCATTTGCCTTGCCATTGGAAATATAATTTGGTGTTACCATACAATTTTTTGAATCTTTGTAGTTTGAAATATAAAACAGTTGCTTAACCGATTTATCAAAGGTTTTGTTTAGCATTGTTTTTCAAGCATTTTACTAACAACCTGATAATCAGCCATGAAGCGTTATAGTTTTCTTATTTTTATACTTATATTAACAATTGGTTGCCGCCCAAAAGTATTGCAGCAAGAGGCCGACGGCACTGCGCCGACCCAAGATAGCGATACTTCCGATTGTGCTTATGGTGCGCCGCAGCCTACTTTCGATCCTAATACGCCAGGCGTGCTGGAGCACAGCTTTGAAGGCAACCGTACCGAAGCCACCGAGCGCGTCAAATTGCAATCTGGTATTGTATTGACTTTGTTTCAAACGGGCTGCAACGATATTCGGCAAGAATTCCGCTTTGAATTGGCAGGTAACTATCAGGGGCAACCCATTGATTTTTGGGTGGACGAAACGATTCGATTGCTGCGAAACCTAAGCGCGCTGGGGCCTGATTATAGCTTGTTCTTGCCCTGGGCCGACCAGATAGAGACGCGAAAAAAGGCTTTTCGATTGGCCGAATCGGTAGAGCTGTTGCAGGGTTTTTATGCCGCTATTGACCGCATAGAAGCCCCCGATAATGCCATCCTGTTGCTTACATTGTCCGACCATCCGTAATTTTTTTTGGGTGCTGCCAAATTTTATTTATACCCTTGTTTATCAGCACTACCAATACCTTTACGCGGTTTGTGTTATATTTTTATTTTTTTGTAAATACCTGACAGTCAGTTATTTAATCAAAATATTGACAAGCTTGTTTTTCCGCTGACCTATGTAAATTTTGCCCTTTTTTTTTGCCTTGCACCGTCATAATTCCTACCTTTACGTTCGCTAAAGATGAGGGCGCTATAATCCAAGCTCACATAACACACCATACAGGCATTATCGTGGTCAAGTTCGTCAATCGAATCGCTCGGTACACCCGAAGTGACGCAGATACTTTACACGCATTCAAAAGCTCTTGTGCATGCTTTCAATATTCGTTTTCGAATTTAAGATAAATTAGTATCAGTAAGTTAGGCAAGCTCTGCCGCAGGTTTTGCGGCGGAGTTTTTTCTTTTTAGTCTATCAAGTGCTATCTTTGCGCCGTTTTGATACAACCAGTTATTGGCAGCACATGTTAGTGCAATTAGAAAACTTGCATCATCTAAAAATTTTTCTCATTATGAATTACGATTTGATAGTGATTGGGGGTGGCCCGGGCGGTTATGTAGCGGCTATTCGCGCTTCACAGCTGGGCATGAAAGTAGCCGTAGTAGAACGGGAAGCCTTAGGCGGTATTTGCTTAAACTGGGGCTGCATCCCAACCAAAGCGCTACTGAAAAGTGCGCAGGTATTCGAATACATTACGCACGCCAGTGACTATGGCATACAAGTAAGTGGAGCAAAGGCCGACTTCCATGGCATGGTTGCGCGTAGCCGCTCCGTGGCGGATGGCATGAGCAAAGGCGTCAACTTTCTGTTTCGGAAAAATAAAATTGATACGCTATCCGGCACGGGCCGCCTAATACGTGGCAAAAAAGTAGAAGTGACGGACGCCGCAGGTAATAAAAAAACCTATGAGGCACCGCACATCATTATTGCTACCGGAGGCAGGGCCAAAGAACTGCCCAACTTGCCCATTGATGGCAAAAAAATTATCGAATACCGAAAGGCTATGAGCATGGAAAAGCAGCCAAAGTCTATGGTGGTAGTTGGAGCAGGGGCCATCGGTGTTGAATTTGCTTATTTTTATAATGCAATTGGTACCGAAGTGACCATCGTAGAATTTTTAGAGCAGGGATTAGTGCCAAGGGAGGATGAAGACGTATCGAAGGAATTGTCAAAGATCTACCAGAAAAATGGCATTCGGGTACTGTCCAATACTGCTGTAGAATCGGTGGATACCAAAGGCCGGGAATGCAAAGTTATTGTAAAAAATCGCGCCAATGGTACCACGGAGGAAATCAAATGCGATGTAGTGCTTTCCGCAGCAGGCGTAACGCCTAACACCGAAAACATTGGTCTGGAAGAACTTGGCATCAAAACCGATCGTGGTATCATTCAGGTGGATAGCCTCTATCGTACAAATGTGCCCGGCGTTTATGCGATCGGCGACGTGGTGCCAGGGCCAGCATTGGCGCATGTGGCCAGCGCAGAAGGCATTATCTGTGTGGAAGGTATAGCCGGACTCAACCCTGAACCGTTAGATTACAACAACATTCCAGCCTGTACTTACTGCAACCCAGAAATTGCCTCTGTGGGCTTTACAGAAAAGGCGGCCAAAGAGGCAGGCTATGATATTAAGGTAGGCAAATTTCCATTTTCGGCGTCTGGCAAGGCCAGTGCAGCAGGCGCTAAGGCTGGTTTTGTAAAGGTAATTTTTGATGCCAAATACGGCGAATTTCTTGGCGCACACATGATTGGCGCGAATGTAACCGAAATGATTGCCGAGGTAGTAGCCACTCGAAAATTAGAAACCACCGGTCATGAAATTATCAAATCGGTGCATCCGCACCCTACCATGAGCGAAGCCATCATGGAAGCCGCCGCGGCTGCTTACGGCGAAGTGATTCATTTGTAGTGTTTTATGCGTGAGGATATTATATTTAGAAGTCAGATATCAGATGCCAGAACGCATTGAAAAACAGGGAATTATAGAAATCAATGTGCGTCTTTATTTATTGAAATTTGGTATAAAATATTGAAAAACAAGCTTTTGAAAATAATACCATTTTCAAAAATAAAGACGTATTCATTTTTTTACACCAGACGGATTATCATTGTCGCTCACGGCTCGCCAAATTATTTTTAAAATGATAAAAAATCAACTTCTCAAGATGCGCCAGTGAGCAATAGCCCCAATTCCTTGCCTTTTTGCAACATAAAAGCATAGGCATCTTCATAATTGTTGCCAATATCGCCATCAAGAATAGCGTCTCGAATGGCATTTTTGATAATGCCTACTTCACGGGAGGGCTGCAGCCCAAAGGTTACCATGATCTGCTCACCGCTTACCGGTGGTTGCCAGTTGCGCAGTTGATCTTTTTCTTCTACAATGCGCAGGCGTTCGCGCACGAGTTCGTAGTTTTCTAAATAGGTTTTTACTTTCTCTGCATTTTTGGAGGTAATGTCCGCTTCGCAAAGCAACATCAGATCGTCAATATCATCGCCCGCATCAAAAAGCAGACGCCGAATAGCAGAATCGGTAATATTTTCTTTGGTCAATGAAATAGGGCGCAGATGCAGTAGCACCAGCTTTTGCACATATTTCATTTTGTGATCCATTGGTAGCCCGAGGCGGCGGAATATTTTAGGCACCATATTAGCACCCAGCACCTCATGGCCATGGAAGGTCCAGCCTTGCTCTGCGTGGAAGCGCTTGGTTGGTGGCTTGGCAATATCGTGCAAAATAGCAGACCAGCGTAGCCAAAGGTTATCCGTTTTACGGCACAAATTATCCAATACCTGCAGCGTATGGTAAAAATTATCCTTGTGTGCTCGCCCATTACGAACCTCAACGCCTTGCAGGGCTGCCATTTCTGGAAAGATCAAATGTAAAAGTCCGGTATTCAATAATAGTTTGAATCCTACTGAAGGAATATCAGCGGCAACAATTTTATTCAATTCAATCGTGATGCGCTCTTTTGATACAATATTAATTCGGCTCTTGTAGTGTCCGATGGCGTGTAGGGTTTCTGGCTCAATGGTAAAACCTAACTGTGTTGCAAAGCGAATAGCACGCATCATGCGCAGCGGATCGTCAGAAAAGGTACGCCCGGGTTCAAGGGGTGTTTTGAGCAATTTCTCTTCCAGATGGCGCAACCCGCCGAAAGGGTCCACAATCATACCAAAATCAGCTTCATTGAGGCTTACGGCTAAGGCATTGATGGTAAAATCGCGGCGATTCTGGTCGTCTTCCAGCGTGCCGTCTTCCACGGTTGGCTTGCGAGAATCATGCCGGTAAGACTCCTTCCGTGCTCCGACAAATTCGATTTCCATATCCTTGTGCTTGAGCATAGCTGTACCAAAACGGCTGTACACCGTCACGCGTGGGATAGGGCGCAGTTTGGCGGCTACATGCTCTGCCAATCGGATCCCATTGCCTAAACAAACAATATCCACGTCTTTGCTATCGCGGCGTAGCAATCGGTCGCGCACATAGCCTCCTACGGCATACACGGGGTAGCCCAGTTCCTGGCCGGTCTGCCCAATGAGTTGTAAAATGTCGCGTTCGTCCTCGTATATAGTAAAAATCACGATTTACAGGGTTTCAAAAATCAATAATGTAGTGCCTCGTTTTTCTTATCAATTTGCCATAACATACGCAATGGGCGCCGATACCACCCGTTGAACGCAGCATCTATGCTTTTCCACAAGGCAAAAGGCAGATATTGTAAAAGCACATGGGTACGCAAACGAATCAGCGCTTTATTAGCAAAAGTATCTATTTTCCAGCTTATATTGGTTATTTCCGAGAGCATCTCTTCTACTTTTGGGGTACGAAAAGTGTGCAAGTGCGCGTGGTGCGGCGTAGCCCGATTGCAATGTATGCACAGCGAAAAATTAATATTTTCGTGATAAGGTGTTGTAATAATCAATCGCCCACTGGGCTTCAATACACGCAACAAACTGGTAATGAACGACTTAGGGTCGGGCGTGTGCTCAATAACTTCCGATGCTATAATGCAGTCAAAGCTCGCTGTAGCAAAAGGCAAGGCGTACACATCCGCACTTAGGGTCGCGTGGTTGTCAAATGGATAACGCTGCTGTGCCTGCATTGGGTTGCGCACCGAAATATCCATAGAAACTACCAGCATTTCCGAATCGGCTTGGCAAAAATGCGCAGCTACCCACGCACTGCCACATCCTACATCCAGTATCGTTCGGGCAGACTTTGGCGTCCGACTAATAATGGTTTGATGTAAGCGGCGAACCTCATGCCTACTGGCCCCATCGGCGGGCGCTTCAAAATAATCAAACGCTTCTGCATCTTCGTGGTAATGCGCAGCGTATCGAATATCAGCCTGCATACCATTGGATAGCGTGACGGTCATATGCTGGTTGGCAATATTGGGGTGTAACAACACCGGCGTGCGCTGTTTCACTGCATACTTTTCACTGGTCTGTACATCGGTTAGCACACCATCTTTCTCGTTGAAAATCAAAGGATTACCTGCCGGACTGCGCAACAATTGCAAAAATTGTTCATTCATGCCAATACCAAGTTCTCTGCATTGCTATAGATCATTTCTACTTCGTCGAGCACCGCGAACAAGGCTGCCGGTTCGTGCAGCGTCACTAATTGCGCCCGATAGGGTTTGATATTTGGAAAACCTCGAAAATAGTTAGCATAATGCCGCCGCATCTCCACAACGCCAAGTTTTTCGCCTTTCCATTCAATAGAATGCTGCAAATGCTGTCGTGCTGCTTGTACGCGCTCCTGCACAGTGGGTGCTGGCAGAAGCGCTCCGGTAGCAAAATAATGCTTGATCTCTCGGAATATCCAAGGGTACCCAATGCTGGCACGCCCAATCATGATACCATCCACACCATAACGGTGCCGGCATTCCAGGGCTTTCTGGGGGCTATCTACATCGCCATTACCAAAAATAGGAATGTGCATCCGAGGATTTTCTTTAACTTTTGCAATCCACGACCAATCGGCCTCGCCCTTGTACATCTGCTTCCGCGTGCGCGCATGAATCGTAATTGCCTGTACACCAACATCTTGCAAACGTTCGGCCACTTCTATAATGTTGATACTGCGCTCATCCCAGCCGAGGCGCGTTTTCACGGTTACGGGCTTCCGGGTAGAACGAATGACCGCCTCCGTCAATTCAATCATTTTGGGGACATCCTGTAGCAATCCAGCACCTGCCATTTTGCAAGCGACTTTGGCCACAGGGCAGCCATAATTAATATCAATAACATCGGGGTTGGCAGATTCTACAATTGCCGCAGCTTTGATCATACTTTCCACCTGCCCCCCAAAATATTGAATGCCAATGGGGCGCTCATAATCGTAAATGTCTAACTTTTGCAAACTCGACTTGGCATCATGTACCAACCCATCCGAAGAGATGAACTCCGTGTACATCATATCCGCACCTTGAGCCTTGCACAAAGCTCGAAATGGCGGGTCGCTCACATCTTCCATCGGTGCCAACAACAGCGGGAATTCCCCCAACTCAACTTGTCCTATTCGTACCATATATTACACTTTATTTCGGAGTGTGGTAAAGGATTACATCCTTACCCCACCAAACATGCGCTCACTTCATCCAACAAAGATAAATCAATTTGGCTACAATGCGTATGAGCATTGGTCACAATCGGTTGTAACTATAAAATAAGCAGAAAAAGTTCGTGGTTTTTTGTAATTCTATTATGAATGTCAGGAAGCGGGTCAAATCGGTTGTTTTACTTCTCAGATTTCGCAAAACTTTAAGATTTACCGACCTCTCATCCGCCGTGACAGAAAGTGGAGAAGCATTGCAAAAAAATCCTATGCGTTTAAAAATTAGGAACGCAACCATAAAGTGGGCGTCGTGCGATAGCGTGCGCAAAAACTTATCAGGAAATATTTGATTAGAAATGGCAGCATAAAAGGATTAAATTTTATTTTTACGACCGAAGAAAAATCCAACTTTTCCGAAAACTGCCTAAACATCCTGATTCATGCTGACCATCGTAATCGCCTGTTTTGTAATAGGTTACCTCGTGATTGTTTTTGAGCATCCGCTTCGCTTAGACAAAACCGTCCCTGCGCTCATCATGGGTTCGCTTTGTTGGGCTTTATTAGCGGTTTTTTTCTATCAGGGCTGGATATCCGTCATTGATACACACGACCATGTATATGATCTGGCAGCCGCTGGCAGCGAAAAAGACGCTATTTACAAAGCTAAAGCGGGCTTTGAAAATACGCTGCTGCACCACTTGGGCAAAACTGCTGAAATCCTAATTTTCTTGATCGGCGCTATGACGATCGTGGAAATCATTGACCTACACCGGGGTTTTGAAGTGCTCAAAAGTTACGTAAGAACACGTAGCAAGCGCCGGCTCCTCTGGATCGTAGGTGCGTTGGGTTTCATCCTTTCTGCTATTATTGACAACCTGACAGCCACGATTGTGTTGGTCACATTGCTTCGCAAACTCATTGTCAATAGGGAAGAACGCCTCTGGTATGTTGCGCTTATTGTGATCGCGGCGAATGCGGGCGGTGCGTGGTCGCCCATTGGTGATGTGACCACCACGATGCTCTGGATTGGTAACAAAGTATCCGCAGTGGGTCTGATTGAGTACTTGGTGCTACCTTCTATTGTATGCTTTGTCATTCCATTTGCCATCGCTTCTTACATGCCTGCATTTCGGGGTGAAGTGGCGTTTCAAGAAGACGATTCAACAAAAGAATCGCATCAACTGCTTAGTAGCCGCACGATTTTGTTTTTTGGGTTGGCGGCTATTGTGTTCGTGCCTGTATTCAAAACTATTACACACCTACCGCCTTACGTAGGCATGATGCTCAGCTTAGGCTTGGTATGGCTGCTGTCAGAATATATTCACCCAGAAGAAGATTTCGACGAGGAACGGCGGGCGATGTACTCGGCGCATAAGGCCCTGTCCCGCATCGAATTGTCCAGCATTTTATTCTTTTTGGGTATTCTTATGGCGGTTACAGCCTTGGAAAGCCTCGTGTTTGGCACGGTCATGGCGGAAGGTAAAGAAGTACAAGTGGGTACGCTGCGCTATGTAGCCGAATCGCTCGATCGGTTCATTCCCAACCAAAACGTGGTGGTGATGATGCTGGGTGTTGCGTCTGCTATCATTGACAATGTACCACTCGTGGCTGCGTCTATGGGTATGTATAATCAGCCTATTGATAGTGAATTATGGCATTTCATAGCCTATGCCGCTGGTACCGGTGGTAGTATGCTCATTATTGGCTCGGCGGCGGGGGGAGCGGCGATGGGCATGGAACGTATTGATTTTATTTGGTACCTGCGCAAAGTGGCTTGGCTGGCAGCTATTGGTTTTTTGGCTGGCGCCGGTGTGTTTATTTTGATTAATATGGTTGTGTGAGGTCAGGATATTATGATATTATGATATTATGATATTGGGATGTTTAAAAATATCAAATGGCATTATCCATCATTAAAACCTATTCATTCCAATAGGCGAAAAGAATCAAAAAACTTATCGGAAGAATAATTGACGGTGCGTTCACGGCGGGTGATGGTTTGTATCATATAATACCGATTGCTGACCACAAAAGCGCGTGTTTTGATGAGCGCTTTGCCATTCAGATAGCGAATGCGCCATACTTTACCCGGGTAACGTTTGTATTGCCAATCGTCCACATATAATACCTCACCCCGCACCGAAGAGGCTGCAGTCTGGACAGTAACATCAAAAAACGCCTCCAATAAAGCAGCAGAATCCGCATGCAATACCCCAGCCGGATAATCGCAATAAGTAATCATGTAAACTACATTATCCGCATCGGGGTCTTCCATCTGAAAAAAGAAGATATGATAAGCCAGTTTGCCCAAGGGCGTCTGGATTGAGTCTATCTTCTCGCGCATGTCACCTGGCGCTAAGGCCCGAAATCGCCCGTCATACGATACAAAATCTCGCCAGCGCTTTGCCTCTGGTGCTACGTTTATCTGCAACGGCACGGGTAATGTATCGGATGCGATCTGCTGCACCATGCCAGGACATGTACTCAATGTAATTGCTACGAAGCAATGAATCATTTCAAATAGTATTAAGAGTATGTAACAAAATTATTTAAAATCGCTTGTTTTTATTTAAAATTTGTGTAAAATCACAACAAACCGTTTACGAAATTTTTTTATAGGTTTCGCCAAATGGGCGGGTATGCAGATGCTATAATAGACGCCTCTGCGGTGGGTTTCGTTGTATTAGCTATCATAAAAATGACCAAGCGGCTCGAAGTCACTTGGTCATTATGCTGCTATGAAAGGTGCGATTATTGCTTCACAAAGCGCGCTAACTGTACCTGATTGTCGTGTTTCGTCATTACAACGTAGTGTCCAGCAGTTAGCTGCGCTACCGGCAACTGATACTGCTGGGTGCCGCGCCCCAAGGTATGCTGCGACACGATGCGCCCGCTCATATCACTTACGAATACAGCTACCGCTGTTTCCGTAGGCTCCGGCAGTACAATGGTCAGTTGCTCCTGCGCTAAGGTAGGAAATACCTGTACAGTACCTACGCGCTTATACACTCGGAAAAGCAAAGCAATCACGCGGTGGTATTCCTCCTTACCGTCGAAGTCCACCTGACGCAAGCGATAATAGTTAACACCCAGCAAAGGCGAGGTATCTGTAAAGCGATAATCTTGAGGTGTTGTAGTTGTACCTTGCCCCCACACGCGCCCCAGCGGCTCAAATCGCTTGCCATCGGCGCTACGTTGCACTTCCATGAAGTCATTATTTTGTTCGGTAGCCGTGCGCCAGTACAAATCTATGGCATCATTCCCGACCTTACCTTCAAAATATAACAGTTCGATGGGTAAAGGCGCACCGCTTTCATACACCAATGGTGTGCTACTCATACTCCAATTACTCGGATCGCCTGGCAGTATGCGTACATTAAAATTACCACTTGCATTCGTCACTAATGTGAAGCTACTTCCTACAGCAACGGTGCCTGGACCGATAAGTACCAACTCTAAGGTACCCCCCAACACAGCCGAAGTAGTGACGATCTGATCAGAAGCAGGCGTGGCATTTATTTCTAATATGATGGTGCCAGAGGAGGTGTTTGTAAAGCTGCCGCTTATAGGAAAAGAGCCAATGCTACCATTCACCAACGTTAGGGTACCGGTATTATTAAAACTACCCTGAATACTTCCCCCAGAACCCGCGATGGTGCCGGTAAAATTATTCAAATTATTAGCTGTAAAATTTACCAATGTACCCTGAAGATTTAATGTTCCAGTATTATGGAGGCGATCACCGCTACTGTTGCCATTGTTGAGGGTACAAGTAGCACAAACGCTCAAGGTACCTTGGTTGTTAAGGGTATTATTATTGTTAAGTATATTGTTATTCACCAAATTAGCGCCGCTACTATTATTCAATGCGCCATTATTAATGGTTAAAGTGCCTTCATTTGTTAGGGTACTGCTATTATTGAGCGCATCGCCGCCAGAATTACCGGTAACAATAGTACCTTGATTCAAAAAATTACCAGCGTTGTTTAAAATATTATTATTGGTAAGCATAGCTCCTGACATGTTCGTCAGGCTTGAACCTGCTGCATTGGTCCATGTAGCGCCGCTGCCTACTAATATCGTACCCTGATTAGAAAATGTATTGTTATTTAGCAATTGCCCGTTGTTGCTGAAAACGCTTATATTCGTATGATTCGTTACCGCCCCAGTGAGGGTATTCGTAAATATATGCTGGTTGAGTATGGAGGCATAGTTATTTAAAGTGCCAGAATTTATAAAATGATCCCCCGGCGAGTTGCCATTTGTAAATAACCTACCTTGATGATTAAATACGCCATGATTGTATGTAATATTCCGATTGCGGAAGGTGCCATTGTCATTATTGTTTACCGTTGCGCCCATTTGGTTCGTAAAGGTGCCACTGTTGCCATTACTTAATGTGCCATTCATAGCAATGGTAATAACAGCACCATTATTATTATGCAACTGCGCATTGTTATTCAGTGTACCATTAATTAACACCGTGCCATTATTCTGCATGATACTATTGATATTCAGCGTATTGCCAGCATTCAGGGTGAGTGTTGCACCAGCATTCACAATCAAAGTGCCTTGGATGTTGCGATTGGCAATCATCGTGCAGCTACCAGCAATTACAATGGTATGGCCCACCGGTAATGGATTGGGTGGAATGGAGGGCGACCAGTTGGCAGGATTGGCACTGTTGTTCCAATTGCCCGTACCGGTAAATGTATAGGTCGTCTGGCTTTGCAATACCGTGCACAGCAGCACTGCCCATAGTAATAACAGGAGTTGTTTTCTCATAGTATGTGTGTAGTTTCTGTTTTACTTGTTTATATCACAGCATGTGATTTTTGAATGCTCCAATGATTCAAAAAGTCAAATAAAATTAAGGGTTGCCTTCGGATCTACAGAAGCTAAGGGGGTAAGGGTTTTACAGGCGTTTTTTCTGAAGTCGGAGATGGGACTCTTGGTTGCTGCCCACCATGCATTAGACGTGTGCGATAAGTGTAAGGTAATGTTTTGGGGTGTGTTATGATATTTTCATGCAATTTTGGTTCAAATATACATGCTAAAAATGATGTTTGCAAGTTTTATGGTAAAAAAGCAGCTTTAAATGGTCGGTTTGGATTAGGAAACGGGTGACGGGTGACGGGTGACGGGTGACGGGTGATGGGTGATGGATGATGGATGATGGATGATGGGTGAACGGATTACCTTTATTGAAACAACCTGATTATCAACACATCGGCACATCAACAAATCAGCATATTGAAAAACGTAACATGACCGGATGATTTTTAAATGATCCGGTCATGCTATCTAAAAACTTTCGCTTTCTATTTTCGTATCCGCTTATTCCTTCACAAACCTTGCGATTTGCTCCTCGCGGTCGGTTCGGATGCGGAGGATATAATGCCCCGATGCCAATTGTGCCACTGGTAGGGTATGTTGCTGTGTGCCAACGCCTAAGGTATGCCGCAGCAGTACCCGCCCGTTTAGATCGCTGACCAACACTTCGGCTGGCGACTGGAGTTCGCGGGGCAAGGCCAACGTAATTTGATCTTGCGCCAAAGTAGGGAATACCTGCACCGTGCCCTCCGACTTACCATCGCGGAAAAGCACAGCAATCACGCGGTGGTATTCTTCCTTACCGTCGAAATCCACCTGGCGCAGGCGGTAGTAGTTCACACCCGGTAGCGGCTGCACATCGCTGAAGGTATAGCGCAGCGGCGTAGCACTGTTGCCAGCCCCCAGCACGCGGCCCAAAGCCTCGAAGCGCTTGCCATCGCGGCTGCGTTGCACCTCTACGTAGTCATTGTTGCGCTCGGTAGCGGTCTCCCAATACAACTGAATAGCCGCACCCGCTTGCCGACCACCGAAAGAGAGAAGCTCGATGGGAAGGACAGCCTTGGTGCTCTCAGTCCAACCGGAAAAAGTCATAGCATCGCATCCCATTCTTACACGCACGTCATAACCAGTCAAGTCATTTGTACCCGTGAAAGTTGTACTGTTGCCATCTGCTGACGCAACTTGAACGGGTGTGGCAGGTAGCCAATCGGATGAGTCAGAAGGTTTATATTGAAATTCATAAAAATTGGCAAAAGCATTGCAGGTAACGGTTATAGTAGTAGCTGTTTTACTGGCAATAATATCAGATGCAAAGGAGCCGAAGTTACATTGCCTACCATAACGGTTGCTTCATTATTACTATTAATAGCATTGCTACAAATAACATCACCAGACCCAGAGGATAAATTAGTAATAATGATGGTGGTTGAACCTGTATTACTTAACGATTCGTTGGTAGCAAAAGTGCCAACCCCTACTGTTACGGTCATTGTGGCCGTACTTCCGGTAGCTGTATTAGCACCGGTTAGATTGTATGTAACGGTATAAGTACCTGCCGGAAGCCCAGTTAAGGTAACATTTAATCGGTTACCCGTGCACACGTCTGCCGGTGCCAT
>CALMSP010000228.1 GCA_937872405.1 uncultured Saprospiraceae bacterium
TCCATTACATCGTTATAATTGTAATTGTGGTAGGTGTCGTAGGGTTGCCCATTTTCATCAATCATCTGGTCGGTGTAGCCCTGTTTCCACTTGATGCCGATGCCCACGATAGGAAATTCGTGGTCTTTGGCGCCTTTCATATAATCGCCCGCCAAGATGCCAAGGCCGCCGGCGTAGGCCTTGAAGCCATTGTCCAATCCGTATTCCATGCAGAAGTATGCCACGCGGGGCAGGGAAGTCTTTTTCTTTGCCATTGCTTGAGAAGGTTCAAAGTTTTGAAGTTCAATGATTCAATGCTGCTCAAAGATATTGGTTTTGATTGGAAACCAAAATAGGTTTGTGCACCAAAAATATGCTATATGAATCCGTACTGACTTTAGTGATGGACATGAATTCGAAAAATAAAGCGCTATATGCAGCATATTTTTTTTAAAAAAGAAGAGATTAAAAATATATTTTTTTCACAAAAAAATATAAAACTCTTTTTACTAAAAAGACTTAAACGCAATTAAACGCGAAATAAAAATCACAAAGACTATTTTTTGTTCTTGTGCTACGGAAATTGTTCCTGCATATTTGTATCGTGATTGATGAGGAAATAGAGTAAGTAAGAAAAGTTGGTCAGAAGGATCAGCAAATCAAGTTTGAATATGTTCATGGGATTATAATTTGTTGGTGGTAAGTCGTCCCGGTGATTATTGATCGGGACGATGTACACTTTTCAAGGGTTCTCCCAATTAAAGATACATCGCACCATTAAAAAAGAAAGGCGAAACAAGTTCCGCCTTTCGTACTTAGGTCACGCTCATGGGATTATGCCTGTTGCTCAGGCTTAAGGAGATTACAATTTGTTGATTAGCGCATTTAGCACTCAATGTTTGTTGGTGCGAAGATACACCGCTTTGCCATATCTTCAAATGAAATGGCAATTTTTTTTCGGTGATTTTCCAAATCAGAATATGTTCATGGGATTATAATTTTGGGGGTCGTACTATGCAAGGTACGACTTTTTTTTTGCTCCTACCCAGTGTTTCTATGGCTTAGCGCCAGGCTAAGGTACTTAAGGAAGCAACGGTTATCTTAGCTAAAAAAACATGCCAACAACCCATTCGAAATGCATACGAGCCATTGACATTCGTAGCGCGGGGGAGGCTTGAACTCCCGACCTCAGGATTATGAATCCTGCGCTCTGACCAGCTGAGCTACCGCGCCAATTTTTAAAAGCGACTGCAAATATCGGCTTTTGCACGCTTCTATGCAATAGCTTGGCTATTATTTTTGGGAATCCTACTTGTTGCTTAATGTTTTCTCCAGCGTTTTAGATTTACCTGAAGGGTTGTGTTCGTCTCTTTGAATTCAAAAAGCGCTGATCGAACAGATGGTTTGATAGTGTATGTTGTTGATTTTCATAGGCATGCATGAGTTAACGG
>CALMSP010000229.1 GCA_937872405.1 uncultured Saprospiraceae bacterium
GCAGGGCGCATCTTCTACGACGGCTTTAGCCAAGAGTACCGAAACCGCACAGTTTGCGCACTAATGCACAATTTCTAAGTTTCATAAAAACTGCAACCCATTTGTTAAATCGCTGCGATGACGGAAACGCTATCGGCGGCGATTTTTTTCATTTTTAGAAAATCTTGATTTGAATCAATGCAAAAGCATCCTAACAGGCCGAACTTTGTGGCATATTCATTTTAAAAACAACAAAAACGATGCAAAACACTACCGACTATCTAAATGACTTGAGCAATACGGTCCGCAATATTATAGAGCAGGTGCAGGAAATCAACCGACTTTGTACACCAGAACAACTCGCAACTCGCCCTACCCCTGAACGCTGGTCGGTGCTGGATAATCTGGAGCACCTCAGCCTCTATGGCGATTTTTATCTGCCGCTTTTTGAGCGCACCATCGCCAAAGGTATCCAGCGCGGCAAGCGCGCCCGCCCCCAATTTTGGGCTGGGTGGCTGGGTGGCTATTTTGTAAAATCCATGCGCCCTCACAACGGTAAGATACCCAACCCAATGAAAACCTTCAAAAGCAAGAATCCGGTGCTGGTGTCCGTGCCGGATCATGCAATGGAGCGCTTTTTGGCTCAACAAGAACGTTTGTTGCACATTCTGACGGAAGCGCATAAAACCGATCTACAGGGCTTGCGTATCCCTACTACACTTGGAGCATTCCCCAAAATCAGTCTTGGCGATGGTCTGGCGTTTATCATTGCGCACGAAGCGCGGCATATGTTGCAAATACAACACACCTTAGCCGCATTGCAGCAACCCACGCTCTCTTTAAAGTGGAGTTAACAAGAACTAATACCATTTTAAAAATGATTGGGTGAGCAGTGATTCGCTAAAAAGCGCTGATAATCAATTTGTTGCAAGAAAATGAATGCGTCTTTATCTTTTGAAAATGTATAATACTATTTTCAATTGTAAATGACGCATTTATTTATGCTCAAAAAAGCGTTTTTCGATACTTTACAAAATTGGGAATCGGACTTCCAAAATCGTAAATGGTATCAGATGCTTTATTTTCGAGACAGTACAAAACGCATCAATTAAGGCTACCCAAACACCCTCACTAAATCCATAAATTCATCTGGTTGCAGCTTTTCAAATTCCGTTTGTAGTACTTTCACATAATTCCAATTTATTCCGGTGAGGTCGGTTGCTTTTCCACACCACATTTTGGCGGCTTCGTCTTTGGATGCCACGTCCACATCTTCACGTCCTTTGGTTTCAATGATCCAGTGTGAACCGTCCTCCAGCCTTGCCACAAAATCGGGAAAGTAGTTTCTAAGGTTTGCCAATTTATCGGTGTAGTGAATGTAAAATCCAAATTCAGTTGGCAATTTGGCAAACGCTGCTACATCATTTGCAGTGTCTAAGAATTTGGCAAAGCCTTTTTCGTACTCATTATCACAAGCAGCATAATTGAACACAGTGTGTTTGGCTTCCAACAATGGACGGGAAAAAGGAAAGGGTTTGGTTTCTGACAACCGTTTGCCAATATTCAAAAGGATTGGCTGTTTTGCTTCAACCACCATTTTCCGCAATGCTTTTTCAAACGTGTTGGTCACAACGTAGCTTACCAAATTAGAGTTGAGCGCCTGAACAATGTTAGGATCTTGCAAATCCACGTCTTTGCCAAAAATCTTGTACTGAAAAAATGCTTTAATTTTTGGTGCAATAGCGCTAAACTGGGAGGGTAGTTTAATATTGGCGGCGATCATTCGAGCATAATAGCCAATGATTTCCTCGGCGGTTTGGGCTTCGGGTACGCTGTAGGTTTTTTCAAATAACTTTTCGTCAGTGAGAATATCTCGTCCTTCATATACAAAACTTTTCAATGCTTCTATTTCTTTACGTTTGGTAGGGATTGGTTTTAAATCGAATGCCATGACATCAATGGCAGCTATTTCTTCTGCTAAGGACTTCTTGCGCTCCAATATAGCGGACAACTCTGGCACGGCTATATCATATTCCATTTTGGATGCTTCGGGCTGTATAGTGATAATCTTCAACTTGTCTTTACCAACCTCAAAAGTATCGAGCTTTATATCTTCCAGCCTTTCCAGTTCTTCCACAAATGAGATAAAAGCTTTATTTCCAATAATATCCACCCGTTCGCTAAATTCATCAGCAAGGTTTCTAAACATTAAGCGTAAACCGCGCCCAATGGTCTGTTCCGGTAAAATATTCGCCTGGGCAGAGTAGGGGCGCAACCCAACAACAACCGTTACATTTTGCACGTCCCAACCTTCTCTTAACATCAATACCGATACAATGGCATTAACAGGGGAAGCTGATTTATCCACGTCTCGCGCTAATTTTCGGGCAGTTTCCAAATCCCTTTTCGATACTTCGCCCGATTTATCGGTATGAATGACCAATGTTTTATCCCCGGCAAATAATTCAGGATAGGTCGTTTGCAACCAACCGCCCACAGCGTCCGCTTCACCGGTATCGGTCATCATTACAAACAAAATCGGCTTTTTGCCCAATGGCTGCAATTGTTCTTTGTATTCTTTCCAACGCTCCACCGCCGCCACTAAAAAACTTTTATAGCGAATGGTCACATCGGTTGACTTCGCTTCTTCAATGTGTGAAATACCTTTAATAGGACGCTTTACAATACCATCCAAGATAGCTTGCTTCAAAGGGTAGTCAGAAGTAGTCCAAGCGAATAAACCACCGCCTGAGTAGCGTGGCGTAGCCGAATAGTCCAGTTGCGCAGCAATCGGTCGGGTTTCGTGCAAGCGGCGAATCACTTTATTCCACTGGTTATCTTCTTCGTGGGTGTGGTGGGCTTCGTCATTTAGCACCATGAGCAGCCCGTTGCGTTGAGCAATCCGTTCGTCAAAATCGGTAATATCGAGTTTAGTAGTTGGTGGAGCGCTCCCCATCACCGCCGTCATTATTTCAGGTTCTTTCTTGTCTGCTCTGGATGGGCGGTCGTAAAACTGTTGGATATTGGTCAAATACAAAGCGCCTTCGCAATGGGTGCGTTCTCCATCGCCACGCATGTAAAAGTCTATATCCCAAAATAGCTGAAAATGACGCGGGAAAAGCGGGTCTTCCCGAAAAACTTTTCCATTTTCAAAATCGGTTTTCAAACGCTCGAAAACAATCACATTCGGTGCCAGCACCAGAAAGGTTTTGGCGTATTCCTTTTCATTTTCCCGTACTGCATTGAAATACTGCCAGACGATAGCCAACGCCATTACTTTGGTTTTCCCGCTTCCAGTTGCCATTTTGATACAATATCGGGCAAAATCATCGTAAGGTGGTAGGCGCAAGTTTTGGGATTGGAAAGCATACTTTTCGAGCAAGTCTTTGCGGCTGCGTACCTTTTTCACCTCATACAAATAGATAAGCGTTTCTATGGCTTCCCTTTGGGCTACATGGTAACGGAAACGAACACCATTCAACAATAAATGCCCATCCGGATTGAACCAATAGCGCAATAGCTCGCGGGTAGTAGCAGTCATGCCCTTATAATCATTTTCCCGCCACCCCTTCACTTCCTTGCGAATGAGTGGAACACATGGAGCGGTTGTTAAAAAGTCCTTTAAATTGAAGCCAAACAGGTCAACGTTTTGTTCTACTTGCTTTTTCCTTTTTGCCATAGCCTTGGGATTATTTACTTTTTCTGCTTTGAATCACTGGATCCGCCCTTTAGTTTCTTGATTTCGTTTTCCAATGCTTGGATGCTTTCTTCTTTTTCTAAAGCCTGCTGTTGGGATTTATATTTTTCAAAAGCCGTTTTTGCGGTTTCATCTGCCAACTGTTTCGTGATACGCCCGGCGTGTTCCAGAATTTCCCGCTCATTAATGGTCAAAATATCATTCAGCTTCTTTATCCAGTCTTTCATATACATGGGCTTCTGCTGCTGGGCTTGCGCTTCGGCAAAGGCCAGAAACTGTTCTACCAAAAGATTCAAAGCTTTTATTTCTTCTGCATTCAGGTAGTTTTTGGAAACAGTCACATCCGTTTTGCGGATTTTGCCCTTCGGTGCATTTGCCCAAGTAGTCAATCCCATATTTGGCTTATCAGCATCGGCTCGGCTGGCAATGATTTCTGCTGCCGTTTGTTGGCTCACTGCCCAAATGAGCTTGTTTTGTACGATTTTAAAGAAATCCTGGGTCATCTTGGTCGTAGCATCATAGTCAATACTGGTGGCGTAGATTTCTTTGATTTTTTGATAGAATACTTTCTTTGAACTGCGAATGTCTCTAATCCGCTCCAACAGTTCATCGAAATAATTCATTTGACCGCCCCGCTTCAATCGCTCATCATCGAGGGTAAACCCTTTTACAATGTATTCTTTCAAGCGTTGGGTTGCCCAAATGCGAAACTGCGTACCCCGATGCGACTTTACGCGATAACCTACGGAAATGATAACATCCAGGTTGTAAAATTTTACCGGACGATCTGACCCACTAATGTGCAAATTTTGCACATTGCTTTTTTCTTCCAATTCGCCTTCTGCAAAGATGTTGTTAATGTGCTTGGTAATGACGCTTCTTTCCCTTTGAAAAAGCTCAGACATTTGCTCTTGTGTAAGCCAAACCGATTCTCCTTCCAACCGCACTTCTACTTTCGTTTGCCCATCTTCGGTTTGGTACAACAGTATTTCGGATTGATTTTCCATGTGCTTCTTTTCTATATTAGCTATTGCAAGCCCAATTTCTGTTCGTTTTTGTCGCATTTATGTTTCACTTATGTTGCATTTGTGTCACATTGTATATATCTTTGCATTGCCTACGCTGTATGAAATCCGACTCCATGTCGTTGAAGGGTAACCTTCTTAGTACAGTTGCGGGCTTTCTTTTTATTTGTATTCTATTTTGTTACTAGCTGTTAACCGATTCTTTTTCTTATAATAATTCTTCGACCCTTTATAGTTGTCTTCATCATACAAATCCACTACCAACGAAACTTTATCATTTAAAAAATTATAGTATCTGCATTCTCCACGCTCAAAAACTCTTTGGACTGCCCAACAGAAATAATCTGAGATATTCAACAATGGCTCTTTTCGGTGATTTTGTACATTAAATTCAACCTTTGTCTTTTCTGGTTTATTTTTATGATTTCTTTCTCTTGCTTTTGATAACCCCAATTGTAAGTTTTGATTTTTGGTAGTATTGCCTCTACTTGCAATATTTAAAATGAGTTTACCGCTCTTGCCTAGTTTATTTTTGAGCAAATGCGAAAGCATATCTGCATAAAATTCAGCCTCTTTGCCATTGTGTTTAGTTTCGTAAAGCCCCGGTATTTTCCTGCCTACCATCGCCTCAAAGCTGCAATCAATTGAATTTATAAAATCATAAAAAAGCTTTCTTACTTCTGGTGGGTCATCGGTAGCGTGGAAATAAAACCCGCCCTTTATTACCTTCTTTTGAATACTTGGTATGTCTTGAAAGTAGGGGTCTTTCTCTACTTGTTGTTGTGTCCTCTTCCCCTAAGCTGCACCCAAATTAAAGTAGAGTCTATGATTAATTTGC